>JBLNAO010000399.1:0-10370 GCA_050259395.1 Chloroflexota bacterium | reverse complement strand
TAGAAGAGATGATCAACTATTTCAGGTATAATTACCAGGAACCAAAAGGAGAGCATCCGTTTTCAGTGTACACAGAGCTTGCTGTTTGTCCGTGGAACAGGAAACATACCCTGTTGCATGTGGGGTTGAGGGGCAAAAACATTCAGAAAGCATCGCTTCCACCTGCTAACCTGGTCTTTCTAATAGATGTATCCGGATCCATGGCTGCCCCGAACAAGCTTCCACTGCTTAAATCAGCCTTCGGCCTTCTGGTGAATGAACTCAGGCCCGTGGACAGGGTCGCTATAGTGGTTTATGCGGGCGCGGCAGGACTTGTTCTTGAGTCAACTCCCGGCGACCGGAAAGAAGCAATAATGGCAGCAATAGATAATCTGGAGGCAGGCGGATCGACTGCAGGAGGTGAAGGTTTAAGGCTGGCATACAAAGAAGCATCAAAAAATTTCATGAAAAACGGCAACAACCGCATCATTCTTGCCACCGACGGTGATTTCAACGTTGGCGAATCGAGTAATGGCGGTATGGAAAGACTTGTTGAACAGAACAGGAATGCAGGTGTGTTTATGACAGTGCTTGGATTTGGGATGGGCAATGTCAAGGACGACAAGATGGAGATCATCGCTGATAAGGGGAATGGCAATTATTCGTACATAGATAATCTGCAGGAAGCCAGGAAAGTGCTTGTGAGTGAGTTCGGAGGAACTCTTTTCACAATTGCCAAGGATGTCAAGTTCCAGATTGAATTCAATCCTGAAAAAATCAGGTCTTACAGGCTGATCGGCTATGAGAACAGGCTTCTCAACGAAGAGGATTTCAACGATGACACAAAGGATGCAGGTGAAATGGGAGCAGGGCATAATGTTACTGCGCTGTATGAGCTCGTGCCTTCCGGTTCAGATGAGAACCTGCCCGGGGTGGACCCACTAAAATATCAGAAACAGCCAACGGGAAGTAAGAACAACGAATCGGTCTATGATGAATATCTGACGATCAAGCTTCGTTACAAGCTTCCAGACGGTCAGACCAGCAGGCTGCTCGAAAGACCTGTTAAAGGCTATGTTGCAGACATTGAAGATGCATCAGAAAACCTAAAATTTGCTGCTGCCGTTTCCGAATTCGGGATGATACTCAGGAATTCGGAATTCAGGGGAACGGCAACGATGGAAAGTGCAGCAACGCTTGCCAGATCAGCACGGGGAGAGGACGAAGACGGGTACAGATCGGAACTGATCAGGTTGATAAATACCGCGAAAGATCTGCGGACGACTGCTGACAGATAGGTTTGATGCTTTATATTGGGTAGAGACAAGGCATGCCTTGTCTCTACCATTTTATTTTATCAGGTATTTCTCAGAAAATCATCGATTTCCAGTGCCGCCTTTCTTCCTGATGCAATTGCATTTACCACGAGGCTGGCGCCCGACACTGCATCACCGGCTGCAAAGACTTTGTCTGAACTTGTTCTGAAGTTGCCTGTCTTTATGTTACCTCTGGCATCGAGTTCCAGGCCTAATTCATTGATAAGACCCTCATGGACTGTATGTACAAAACCCATTGCAAGCAGTACCAGGTCTGCTTTGAAAAAACGGTGTGTTCCGGGTATGACTTCCATCCTGTACTGACCGTCAATGTTTTTCCATTCCACTTCCTCTGCTTCAATGCCAGTCACTTTCCCGTTTTCACCCGTAAAAGAAAGTGCCGAAATATTCCAGTACCTGTTACACCCTTCCTCATGCGATGTCGATGTCTTTAGCACCTTGGCATAATAAGGCCAGGGATTGTTTTCTGTGCGCCTGAGTGAAGGTTTTGGCATGATTTCTATCTGGGTCAGGCTTTTTGCCTTCTGCCGTATTGCTGTACCTACGCAATCGGAACCGGTATCGCCCCCGCCGATTACAAGAACATCTTTGGCTTCAGCGCTTACCGGAGTTGCCGACTGATGGATCTGTCCTGAATTCACACGGTTCTGTCCGGTAAGGAATTCCATTGCAAAATGAACACCGGCAAGCTCCCTGCCGGGTATTGGCAGATCCCTCGGCTTCGTTGATCCGGTGGCGATACAGATTGAATCGAATGTTTGCAGCAGCTCTTTTCCTGAAATATCGGCGCCCACATTTATGCCTGTTCTTATTTCAAGGCCTTCCCTAATCATCAGGTTAAGCCGCCTGTCGACGACAGGCTTACCGAGCTTGAAGTCGGGAATTCCATAACGAAGGAGACCGCCGGCCTTGTCGTCTTTTTCAAACAGTGTAACCAGGTGTCCGGCCTTATTCAGGAGGTCGGCTGCAGCCATGCCTGCAGGACCACTTCCTATCACTGCGACCTTCTTGCCCGTTCTCGTCTTTGGCGGCTCAGGTTTAATATATCCTTCTGCAAATGCACGTTCGGCAATCGCAACTTCATTCTCCCTTATCGTCACAGGTTCAAAACTGATTGCCAGCACGCATGAGTGTTCACATGGTGCAGGACAAATCCTTCCGGTGAATTCGGGAAAGTTGTTGGTTGAAGCCAGCCTTGCATATGCAGCCTTCCAATCGCCCCGGTACAGCAAATCGTTCCATTCGGGGATGAGATTATCAACGGGACAAGCCCAGTGACAGAATGGTATTCCGCAATCCATGCACCTCGAGGCCTGAAGCATCCTGTCCTCGCTGTTGAGTATCTGCTCGATCTCGCTGTGATCGTAAATTCTTTCCCCCACAGGCCTGTTGCCTGCTTCCTTTCTCTTTATCTTAAGAAATCCGTTTATATCAGCCATTTTTCTTTTGAATCATGTGTTAATTTCCTGTTCCTATCTCGAGATCAAGCTCCACGTCGGCAATCTTTTTGCGCAGTTCTTCAAGCTTCTGTTCCTGGATGACTTTCTTGTAATCGTAAGGGATAACCTTTATGAACATGGGCAAATATTTATCAGGATCATCGAGGATCATTTTTGCTTTTTTGCTTCCGGTGAAATGATAATGGCGCCTGATGAGATGCATCAGCTCATTGACCTCGCTGTATTCTTCAACAAGCGACAATTCCACCATCCCCATGTTGCAGTAATAGTCGAAATCGCCCTGTTCATTATAAACATATGCTGTGCCACCGCTCATGCCTGCTGCGAAATTATTTCCAGTGACGCCGAGGACCACCACTCTTCCTCCCGTCATGTATTCGCAGCAATGATTGCCCACCCCTTCCACAACTGCCGTGGCACCGCTGTTCCTCACACCAAACCTTTCGCCGGCAACCCCTGAAATATAGATCTCGCCTCTTGTTGCACCGTAAAGGACAGTATTGCCGATAATGATGTTTTTATCGGGTTCAAAAGCTGATCCCAGCGGAGGAACAACAACTATCCTCCCGCCTGATAATCCTTTGCCGAGATAATCGTTGGTTTCCCCTTCGAGGTACAGCTCAACTCCCGGAGCAAGGAAGGCGCCAAAGCTTTGTCCTGCCGAACCGGTGAACATGCATTTGATGGTTCCATCGGGCAATCCTTCAGGCCCGTATTGTTTCACTATCTTGCCCGAAAGCATCGCTCCGGTTGTCCTGTCTGTATTTTTTATTTGCATCCTGATCACAACAGGCTTCTTCCAGGTGAGGGCAGGGTCAGCCTCACGTATCAGTTCACGGTCTATGATCTTCTCGAGACTGATTGCGTGAGCGGCACAGAAATGAATCTGATTCACGGCTGCTTCTTCAGGCATCGTGAGCAATCCCGACAGGTCGAGATTTTTTGTTTTCCAGTTTCCAACTTCAGGATTTCTTTCAAGGAGATCTGAGCGGCCGATTATGTCATCCATTTTCGTGAACCCAAGTTCTGCCAGAAGTTCACGAACCTCCTGCGCGAGGAATGTGAAGAATGTAACAAGGTTATCTGCTTTTCCGGTGAAATGTTTCCGGAGCTCGGCATTCTGTGTTGCTATTCCTGTCGGACATGTGTTGAGATGACATTTGCGCATCATGATGCAGCCCATAACCACGAGGGCGGATGTTGCAAATCCGAATTCCTCTGCGCCCAGCAGGGCCGCAATGATTATGTCCTTCCCGGTCTTGAGCTGTCCGTCTGTCTGGAGGATAACTCTCTTTCTCAGGTTATTCATGACCAGGGTCTGCTGGGTTTCTGCCAGCCCAAGTTCAAGCGGAAGTCCCGCATGTCTTATGGATGACGCCGGGCTTGCTCCTGTTCCGCCTTCATACCCGCTTATAGTAATCAGGTCAGCGCCGGCTTTAGACACTCCGGCAGCAATTGTACCTACACCGCTTTCCGATACAAGTTTCACGCTTATCCTGGCATACGGGTTAACATTCCTCAGGTCGAAGATGAGCTGCGAGAGGTCTTCGATCGAATAGATATCATGATGAGGCGGAGGTGAAATGAGTGTTATCCCCGGTATCGAGTACCTTGTCTTTGCAATTATTTTGTCCACCTTGTGGCCGGGAAGCTGTCCGCCTTCCCCGGGCTTTGCACCCTGGGCCACCTTGATCTGGATTTCATCTGCATTTATAAGATATTCCGTTGTGACGCCGAACCTTCCGCTGGCAACCTGCTTGATTGCGCTTCTTATCGAATCTCCGTCGGGCATCGGTATAAAACGTGCAGGATCTTCGCCGCCTTCGCCTGTGTTGCTGCGGCCGCCTATCCTGTTCATCGCAATTGCAAGTGTCTCGTGAGCTTCCCTGCTTATAGACCCGTATGACATGGCCCCTGTGACGAAGCGCTTCATGATCCTTTCGGCAGGTTCGACCTGATCGAGAGGGATTGGATTTGATTTTATCCCGAGAAGGCCCCTGATGAAGCCAGGGTGCGAATTATCCTCATTCACCTTCCTGCTGTATTCCTTGAACCTGCCATAATCCCCTGAACGGGTACTCCATTGCAGCAAGGCTATTGTCTCAGGGTTCCATGCATGATGCTCCCCTTTTTTCCTGTATGCATAGAGCCCGTCGCCATTGGACAAACCGTTCCCTTTTCCGAAAGCTTTGGAATGTGGCATCGTTGCTTCCTCTGCAATTTCAGCCATTCCGATACCACCGATTCGTGAAACTGTTCCTTCGAAATATTTCTTCACGATAGAATTGTCTATCCCTACAGCCTCGAAGATCTGGGATGAGCGGTAGCTTCTGAGTGTGCTGATGCCCATTTTAGACATGATCTTGAGTATGCCCTTATTTATCGAGTTGATATAATTGCCTTCAGCCTTCTGGTAATCGAGCTGTATGGCTTTCTGTTTCACAAGCTTCTCGATAACTGCAAGACTCATGTAAGGATTGATGATGCTTGCTCCATAACCGAAAAGCAGCGCAAAATGCATCACCTCGCGCGGCTCAGCGGATTCAATCACAAGGTCGATTTGCATTCTCTTCCTCTTCCTGATAAGATGGTGGTGAACAGCAGAAACCGCCAAAAGAGACGGGATGGGAGCATATTTTTCGCTTATCCCGCGGTCGGAAAGAATGATGTAGTTTTTGCCCTCATCGACCGCTTTTTCTGCCTCTTCGCAAAGTTTTTCCACTGCTTCTTCAAGTCCTGCTCCGTCCTTAGATGCTTCGAAATGAAGCGGAAGGATGATATTTGAAAATCCTTTATACTTCAGGTTTTTGACCAGCTGGAATGTAGTGTTCGAAATAACCGGATTCCTGAACCTGACCATTTTGACATGCCCGGGGCTGGTTTCCAGAAGGTTGTCCTGGAGCGAGCCAAGATACCCTGACAATGTCATGACGAGCTCTTCCCTGATCGGGTCTATGGGTGGGTTTGTAACCTGGGCGAAGATCTGCTTGAAATAGCTGAAAAGTCTCTGTGGTTTTTCTGACAGGACTGCTAGAGGTGCATCGTTACCCATGGAGCTGACTGGTTCCTTCCCTGTTGCAGCCATCTCCTTCAGGATTTTTTCGATCTCCTCAGCTGAATAGTTGAATGCCGTCAGATACTTCCCGTAATCCTCACCCATGTCTGGACTCTCGGAGTGGCCGATCTCTATCTTTTCGAGCTTTACCATATTGTGTGCTATCCAGTCTTCATAAGGATATTCTGAAGCCAGCTGGGCCTTCAGCTCCTTATCGTACCAGATCTTCCCTTCTTTCGTATCGACCAGAAGCATTTTTCCCGGTTTCATTCTTCCTTTTTCCCGTATGTCACCGGGTTCGAATGTCTGAACACCGGCTTCAGAGCCCAGAACTATAAGGTCGCTGTTTGTAATCACATATCTTGAAGGGCGAAGGCCGTTTCTGTCGAGCATTCCCCCGATATATCTTCCGTCTGAAAATATGAGTGAAGCAGGACCGTCCCATGGTTCCATGAAGGTGGAATGATATTTATAGAATGCCCTGAGATCTGGAGGTATCGGGTTCTTGTCGTTTATTGATTCGGGAACAAGGATCGAAAGAGCATATGGAATCGACTTTCCGCTCATTACAAGGAATTCAAGAACATTATCGAGGGAAGCCGAATCGCTTTTGCCCGGTTCGATTATCGGCAATAGACGGGAAAGATCACCAAGCTTATCCGATTTCAGCAGGGATTCCCTTGCTTCCATCCACATCCTGTTGCCCTTAATCGTGTTTATTTCGCCGTTGTGCCCAAGCATCCTGAAAGGCTGAGCAAGATCCCAGCTCGGAAATGTGTTGGTGGAGAATCGTGAGTGAACCAGCGATATGGCGCTCTGCAACCTCTCATCCTGCAGATCGGTATAATATTCCCGCAACTGTCCCGAAGTGAACATACCTTTATATATTAAAACCTTTGTGGAAAGGCTTGGTATGTAAAAGAGGGCTTTTTGTGAAAGTCCGGAGTTCCGGATCTCATTCTCAGCCAGCTTCCTGATTATGTACAATTTTCTCTCTAGCACTTCCTGTGTAAGGTCCGAGCCCAGCAATATTTGAATTATTACAGGCTCCGCTGCCCTCGCAATGTCGCCGATAACGCTGTTGTTCCTTGGCACATCCCTGAAACCAATGAATTCAACACCTTCATTTTTAACATGTTTCAACAGGATTTTTTTGCATTCTTCAGACTCTGAAGGATCCTGCGGAAGAAAAATCAGCCCTGTTCCAAACTGTCCTTCAGGAGGCAATGAATATCCCTGGATAAGGTAAAAATCTCTTGGCACCTGTATCAAAACACCAGCCCCATCGCCGCTTTTACTGTCGGCACCTTCAGCGCCCCTGTGGGTCATGCTGGCAAGAACATCCAGCCCCTGCTTTATTATGGAATGTGATTTTTTACCCTTCAGATGGGCAACAAAGCCTATTCCGCAACTTCCGTGTTCAAACTCCTGTCTGTATAAACCCTGCTCTTCCGGTCTTTCTTTTTTCATCGTTTTATAATTTAAGAAAGCCGTTCCCAGAACTGAGAACGGCTTTCCTGTAAAATTAAATATTACGTTCTCAAACGGATTTATTAAACCGCCTGTTAATCCTGATTGAAATATTCAAATTAAAAATGCTCATTTGATTAAAAATCGCTGCCAAAAATATGTAATAAATTTAAAATATATTCAAAAAAGTTGAAAATTGTTGAAAAAAATTCAATTTGCTTACCTTTTGGCATTCTTTATTGAAAAGGGAAACTTTTCACGTGAATTTTAGTTAATTTAATAATTGCTAACCACTCAATACTCCGTGATGGACAAACCAAAGAATCTGATCATTGTAATATTCGGAGCTTCAGGAGATTTGACTTCAAGGAAGCTTATGCCTGCAATTTTCTCGCTCGAAACACAAAAACTCATGCCGGAAAGCTATGCCATCGTTGGTGTCGGAAGGACACAATTAGGGAATGAGGAGTTCAGGGAGAAGATGCAGAATGCGATAACTGACTATTCTGAAGAGAGGGTATCCAAAACACAGGTGATTGATGATTTTTCTCCGAATCTGTTTTATTACCAGATGAACTATGATGACGAAGCTTCATACCAGGATCTCAAATCTTATCTTCTCGGGCTTTGCCCTCAGTATTCGGTGCATGGCAATTTCCTGTTTTATTTTGCGACACCTCCGAACGCTTACGAAAACATGGCTGTGAACCTTGCTAAGTCGGGCATGGCAAGTCAGGAAAACGGTTTCAGGAGATTTGTCATAGAGAAGCCTTTCGGTTACGACCAGGAATCAGGAAAAAGGCTTAACATGAGGCTCCATGAATATATCGGTGAAGACCAGATCTACAGGATAGATCATTACCTCGGTAAGGAAACAGTTCAGAACCTTCTTGTTACAAGGTTTGCAAACGGTATCTTTGAACCTTTGTGGAACAGGAATTACGTTCACAGGGTTGAAATAACCTCTGCTGAAAATATGGGCGTTGAGGAAAGGGGAGGTTACTACGATGAATCCGGCGCTTTGCGCGACATGGTTCAGAATCACATTCTTCAGATGGTCGGTCTTATTGCCATGGAACCGCCTTCATCACTCGATGCTGATGCGATAAGGAATGAAGTCCTGAAAGTTTTTCAGTCACTGCAGCCCATCAGGGAAGAGGATGTTCCGCAGCATGTGATCAGGGGGCAGTACACGGAATCGGTTATCAGGGGCAAACGTGTTCCCGGGTACCGTAATGAAAAGAAAGTCCCGGAAGATTCCCGCACAGAAACCTACGTTGCAATGAAATTCTTTATCAATAACTGGAGATGGGGCGGTGTGCCTTTCTACATACGGACAGGCAAACGGCTGCCAACACGGGTTACGGAGGTTGTCATTCATTTCCGGCCGACCCCTCACCACCTCTTCAGGCGTGAATCTGGCAAGTACCCCGGAAATCAGCTGATTGTTAGGATTCAACCTGACGAAGGGATACTTATAAAATTCGACATGAAGGAGCCCGGAGCCGGCTTCAATGTGAAAAATGTAAACATGGACTTTCATTACACCGACCTTGCAAACGTCAGGATGCCATCTGCGTATGAAAGGCTTCTCAACGATGTGATGCTGGGCGATTCGACCCTTTTCTCACGCGACGATGAAGTTGAGACTGCCTGGAAATTCCTTGAACCCGTTCAGAAAGCCTGGGAAAATAATCCTTCAATAAAGGTGTACGGATACCCTGCAGGCACATGGGGACCTGAAAAAGCCGATGAACTCTATGCCGATAAGGACATTACATGGAGGCATCCATGCAGGAATCTTACCAGCGACAATGATTATTGTGAATTATAAACTGATCCTATCAAAACCAGCCATTTTAATAAGCAGGAATGAAAGAATCTGTAAGGTTATTCTCCACACCGGCCGAAATGGCTTCAAAGCTTGCGGAAGAAATAGTTCGCAGGATCGTGGCTTCTGCCAACAGCGAAAAGCAATATTCTATTGCACTTTCCGGTGGATCCACCCCTGAGCTGCTTTACTCCTTTCTGTTTGATGAGTATGCCGGATCGGTGCCATGGGAATTTGTCCACCTCTTCTGGGGTGATGAAAGGTGTGTGCCCCCGGGCGATTCAGAGAGCAATTACGGAATTGTAAGTAAGCTCCTGGTGGAAAAAACGGGATTGCCGGCGTCAAATGTGCATCGCATAAAAGGAGAGGAGAATCCTGTTTTTGAAGCGATACGATACTCAAAGGAGCTGTCCGCAATTCTTCCGGTAAGGGATAAGCTGCCTGTATTTGATCTTGTTCTGCTCGGACTTGGAGAGGATGGTCATACAGCTTCAATTTTTCCTGATCAGCTGCATTTGCTCAATTCCGAACGATTCTGTGACGTTGCCGAGCATCCTTCCACAAACCAGAAGCGCATTACCTTGACAGGGAGGGTAATCAACAATGCCGAGGCAACAGTGTTCCTGGTAACGGGAAAGAAAAAGGCGCATGTTGTGAGTGCAGTCATTAACGGTGATGAAACCTCAGAACGATATCCTGCCGCTCATATTAAGCCTGTCTACGGCAGCCTCGACTTTTTTCTGGACAGGGAAGCGGGTTCGTTGCTTTAAAAAATTCCACTTTATTCATGTAACAGGCAACATTTTTACAATTCGGTTGTCTGACATGGAATTATTCTAATTTTCTTATATTTGATTGTTAACCTTTAAAAAGTTATTGTCATGTCACACGAAAAAGCAAAAGAACAGACAAAACACAAAAAAGAGGCAACCAAGTCTCTTAAAGAGAAACGTTTAGCAAAAAAAGCAAAGAAAGAAGAAAAAAGCAGGCAGTAGAATGCCGCTTCCATGACTTTTCAATTTCAGTGTTTGTAAACTTATTTCGTGAAAAAAAGAAGTCCCGCCTGGACAAGGCGGGACTTTTTTGATAATAAATTTTGTATTTAAATTATGCAAGTTTTACGTTCACTGCATTAATTCCTTTTCTCCCTTCAGCAAGTTCAAATGTGACTTCATCATTCTCCTTGATCTGATCTTTCAAACCAGATACGTGTACAAAATATTCATTATCCGAATCTG
>JBLNAO010000398.1:0-7466 GCA_050259395.1 Chloroflexota bacterium | reverse complement strand
CCTTAAGAATGAAGTTCAGAATATAATTTCGATATCAACTCCCAACAGGGTCAATGAAATCTTTGAGAAGAATGAAGTGGACATCGTTATTCTCGACATGAACTACACTGCAGAGGTGAATTCGGGAAATGAAGGTCTCTTCTGGATGCGTGAAATACTCGCCCGCGACAACAGTATTAGCATAATAATCACAACAGCTAACGGGAACATAGAGCTTGCAGTAAAAGCTATAAGGGAGGGCGCTGTTGATTTCGTTCCCAAGCCCTGGGATGAACGGAAGCTGATATCTGTCATCAATCTTGCATGGAAGCTGAGGCTATCGCGTCTCGAGGCAACCAGCCTCAAAAAGGATAATCAGCGTTTGAAGAACGAGCTTAACAGGGGAGGTGAGAAGCTTGTCACCGGCGCTTCACCGACCATGATAAATGTTCTGAATATTGTCAGGAAGGTGGCATCGACTGATGCCAATGTGCTGATAACCGGCGAAAACGGAACCGGCAAAGAACTTGTTGCGAGGGAAATTCACAGGCTTTCCCGCAGATCGGGGGAACTGATGGTGAGTGTGGATATGGGCTCCATAACAGAGTCACTTTTCGAAAGTGAGCTGTTCGGCCATGTAAAAGGCGCTTTCACCGATGCACATGAGGACCGGAAAGGAAAATTCGAGCAGGCAAGCGGCAGCACGCTTTTCCTCGATGAGATAGGAAATCTTTCGTTGCGTTCGCAGTCCAAGCTGCTGAGTGTGCTGCAGAACCGGCATATTGTGAGGGTTGGGTCGAACAAGCAGGTGCCGGTCGACATAAGGCTTATTTGCGCCACTAACTGCAACCTTGTTCAGATGGTTGCTCAAGGAGCTTTCAGGGAGGACCTTTTTTACAGGATAAATACAATTATGATCGAAGTTCCGCCCTTGCGCGACAGGGTCGACGACATACCCATACTGGCCAGTCATTTCCTGAAGATGCACGCTGACAGATATGGAAGGAGAGAGATGAAGTTCAACACTCATGCGCTTGAGAAGCTGGCGAATCACCACTGGCCCGGGAACATAAGGGAACTTCAGCATGCAGTGGAAAAAGCCGTGATAATGAGCGATTCGCCCGTTCTCAAACCTGTAGACTTTGCGTTCAGCCAGAAACAGAAATCCCAGGTTTTCGGCGAAATGACGCTGGAGGAGATGGAAAAAAACCTTATCTCAGATTCCCTTCAGCGGCATCACCACAACCTCAGCATAGTGGCTGCCAGGCTTGGGATAACCCGGCAGACACTCTACAATAAAATTAAGAAGTATAATCTGGAAGATTAGGGTGGGTACTGGGTACCTGGTACTTGTTGGTATTGGGTACTTAGCACCCCAGCACCCAGCAACTAGCACCTGGTACCTAATTCACCACCTGTCCGTCGAACAGATTGATCACCCTGTGAGCATAACCGGCATCCCTGTCGTTGTGGGTTACCATAATTATCGTTGTTCCTTCCTTGTTCAGCTCGGAAAGAAGGTTTATGACTTCAATACCATTCTTTGAATCGAGGTTACCTGTCGGCTCGTCGGCAAGGATAAGCTTGGGATTAGCCACAACAGCCCTGGCAATTGCTACCCTCTGCTGCTGACCCCCGGAAAGCTGCTGTGGAAAATGCTTGGCACGGTGGCTTATCTTCATCCTTTCGAGAACATCCTCGACACGCTGCTTGCGTTCTGAAGTTTTCATTTTCAGGTAGATAAGCGGAAGCTCGACATTCTCATAAACATTAAGTTCATCGATAAGGTTAAAGCTCTGGAAAACGAAACCAATGTTTCCTTTGCGGAAAATGGTCCTGTCTCGTTCCCTGAGGTTGGCAACTTCGGTTCCGTTGAAGATATAGCTGCCCGATGAGGGATTGTCAAGCAGTCCGAGAATGTTCAGGAGGGTCGATTTGCCGCAGCCTGATGGTCCCATGACTGCTACATATTCACCTTCTTTTACATGCAGGTTCACTTTGTCGAGTGCGGTAGTTTCAACTTCTTCGGTCCTGAAGACCTTTGTTAATGCACTTGTTTTGATCATGACAGTAATTATTAAGTGGGTTATTTGGAATTTTTTAATATCAATCTTTCATTTCTGCCGAAGGTTTCGTAGCCTGACACTATAACTCTTTCACCCGGGGTGAGTCCTTCGAGAACCTCGTAATATTTCGGGTTTTTCCTGCCTATTGAGATGCTGCGCTTATAGGCTGTCTTTCCCTCCTGGTCCAGGACAAAGATCCATTGGCCTCCTGTCTCCTGGAAGAAACCGCCTACAGGCACCAGCACTGATCTCTTGGGCTGTCCGAGCTGCAGGCTTGTGTAGTAAGTTTGTCCTGACCGGATATTATCGGGCATGCTGTCGGTGAATACCATGTCGATCTCGAAAGTCCCGTTTCTTACTTCCGGATAGACCCTTCTGACACTAAGATTATATTCTTTGCCCTGCCTGTCGAGGGTTGCCGAAAGCTGTGTTTTTACGCGATCGATGTAATGTTCATCAATCTGGGCGGTGACCTTGTAAGATGTAAGAACGTTGATTTCGCCCATATTCTGACCGCGCTGTATTGATTGGCCGATTTCTGGAACGAGAAGCCCAAGCTGGCCGTCGACAGGGGCGCGAACATTCAGGTTTTCTGCTCTCTCGCGGACGAGCTTAAGGTTGCGGCGCATGTTCTCGAGATTGTTATCAAGGTTAACTACCTGAACAGACCTGAAAAGCGAATCATTTTTTTGTCTTTCAATAAAGAGCTCCCTCGATTGTTTTGCCATGTCGAGATCTTCTTTCGAACGGATGAAATCCTCCCTGGAGATAAGATTATCCTTCATCAGTATTTCATTCTGCTCATACGACCTCTGCTTCCTTTCAATATCGTACTTAAGGTTAATAAGCTCTTTCTTGATCTGGAGCCTGTCCTGCTCCATGGCGATCATCGTGTTCCTGAGGAAGTTTTCTTTTTCGGCAAGTTGTGCCTCGCTGTCGAGAATGTTGAGGTGAAGGTCGGCATTGCTCAGGCGAAGAATTATTTCGCCTTTTTTGACCATGGTGCCCTCTTCGATAAGCTTCTCCTCCACACGACCTCCTTCCAGTGCGTCGAGATATATGGTCGTTATCGGTTCAACAGTTCCCGGAACGGTAATGTAGTCGTTGAACTGATCTTCAATAACATTTTCTATTATGAGCTTATCGGATTCAACCTTGTATGTCGAGGTCCTGTCGGTAAAAAATGCCATGTAGAGCAACATTATAAAAGCGCCCCCCGCAAGTATGTACCAGATATGTTTTTTCTGTAATCCTTTCTTTTTTTCAATAGGTCTGTCCATGATATGATGAGATTTAACTGTTTATTACTTTTTCCTTTTTCCTTTTCCCCCGACGCTCCTTTCGTCGGTCGGGGTCTCCGCTTCGCTACGACTTTTTCCTTTTTAAAGGAACATCTGCTCGTATTCCCCCGTGGTATAGAATGAAATTGTCATTTTCCTTATCATCAGCTGAAGGCTGGTCCGCAATGATTCCATTTCAGCCTGGAAGAGGGTGGTTTTTGCAAGGGAATAGACTGTTACATCCACCAGTCCCGATTCAAACTTCTTTTCCACCGCTTCAAATGATTTATTGTTGTAATCGAGGTTCGATTTAGCAGCAAGGAATTCATCCTTTCCCCTGTTGTAGTCCAGACATGCATTCTCTATTTCGGTGTATAATGTATTTTTCTCCTGTTCAAGCCTCAATGCTGTATCATCCCTTCTTATTTTGGCAAGCTTTATGGTCCTTCCCGAACGGTAATTGTTGAAAAGAGGTATGTCAAGCGACAGGAACACTGCCTGGCTGTTATTGTTTTTAAGCTGGGTTGGATACGACATCTGCCCTGCGGATTCTTCGCCGATAACCTTATAAAAGCCGGTGAAAATCTGGCCTCCTGCCGTAAGTCCGGGCATTATGAGGCCTTTGGCGGCAGCATACTGCTTTTTATTTGCAGCAAGCTGGTATTCAATTGCCTTAAGCCTTGGCAAGGTTTGTGAAGCAATACCGTAGATGCTGTCTGATTCGAAAGTCTCATCAACAACAACCATGTTGGTATGATCAGGGATTTCGACATCGAATTCCTGTGCAGGATCGAGCTGAAGCATCTGCCTTAACGATGTGAGTGCCTGGCTGGCAGTGTTCCTTGCAACCGTATAATCGAGCCTGTCTGCTGAAACCCTGCTCTCCATCTCATATTGTTTCGATAAGGCTTCCTTGCCGGTCTCCACCATTTTCAAAATACGCCTGAGCTGCTCTTCAGAACTCCCTAGCTTCATTTCCGATGCCCTCTCAAGGCCTTTCGTATACACTACCTTATAATATTGTCCAAGGATGTCGATGATGAGTGCATTCCTCTGGATTTTCTCTGTTTCGATGCCCGCCTTCAACATAAATTTATTGGCTGCTATGGTGTTCATGTTGGCGAAACCGTTGAAGATGTTTACGTTGGACGTTATAAAATATGAATGACTGATGTTCTGCTTGAATGTAATGAGGTTGGTAACCGGGTCAACAGACCGACCAAAACCGACTCTGCCGTCGGAACCGGCATTCAGCGAGGGAAGGACAGCCATTTTTGACTGCAGCAGGTCAGCCCTGACCATTTCGGTCTGAAGACTCTGCCGCTGAAGGCTGATGTTATTTGTCACTGCATAATTAATGCAGTCTTCAAGTGTCCATTTCTTACCCTGAGCATTAGTTGCCGCACAAGTGAAGATCAGAAGCAGTGCAGGTATGAGGATGTATCTTTTCATTAATTTCAATCAATTTATCACCGCATTCCAAAACTTATGCCATAATTATAATATATAGATATTCAGTAATATATGTTAATAATAACTTCTCTTATTGTCTAATAAATAGACATAGTTGATTAATATTATTACAGTAGGGTGCACAGAAAATAATATTTAATTGCTAATATTAGATCCGCTTAACGGGTCAGGGGGAAAGCCGGGAAAATCATAAATGGGAAGTATCCGTTCAATTTATATTATTTTGTAATAAACAGGTTCACAGCGAATTATATTTATCTATGATTTCACTCGACATGCGTACTGTTATTTTCAGCTTCGTGCTGATAAATATCATCGGCACGCTGATAATTACATTCCTCTGGAAGCAGTACCGCAACCATTACGATGGAACAGGCCTCCTGGTATGGGCATTTTCCTGCCAGACGGTGGCATATATTCTGATCATTTTGCGTGGATCGATACCTGAAATTTTATCTTTAGGACTCAGCAACTCTCTTTCTATTGCCGGTCTGTTCATCGGATATCTCGGGCTGGAGAAGTACACCGGCATTAAAACAACGAAAGTCCCTTTCTATACTCTTTTTGCACTCATGGCGCTTGCCACCGTCCTCTTCACATACATAAAGCCGATTCCGACCGTCAGGTATTTAGTCATATCTACCGCATATATGATCATGTTCGGTCAGTGCGCATGGCTTATGTTGTACAAAGTACCGGATCACATGGCGGGGTTGACGCGTAACACAGGCATCGTCTTCGCGGGTCTTAGCATTCTAGCTGCATTAAAGATTGCTGACTTCATTTTAAGGGGAGACAAGCCCGTTGACTATTTCCAGTCAGATGGATTTGAAGCAGTTATAATGATAAGCTTCGGCATGATGATAATCCTTCTTACCTTAAGCATTGCAATCATGTTCAGCAATCACCTTCTGCGTGATTTCAAAGCGGGCGAGGAAAAATTCTCCACGGTATTTCATACAGCGCCAAATGCAATTGTCCTCTCTTCTTATCCGGAAGGCCGGATAGTGGAGGTTAATAGTAAGTTTCTGGAAATAAGCGGGTATGATATATCAGAAGTCATGGGAAAGACTCCGGTTGAACTTAACCTCTGGGTAGAAGAAACCCAAAGGCTTGATGTCGTTAAGGAACTGGAGGAAACAGGAATGCTGAACAAGAAGGAATGCACCTTCAGGAAAAAATCGATGGAGCTGTTTACTGCCACGCTTTCGATAAAGGTTATATCTGTAAGGAATGGAATGATGTATGTTTCCAGTGTAAGCGATATAACTGAGCGGAAGAAGCTGCAGGATGTGATACGGCATGAAAGGAATCTACTAAGGACTCTCATAGATCATCTGCCCGATCCTGTAACCCTGAAAGATCACCAGGGAAAATATCTTCTCAATAACGAGGCACACCTGCATGTTCTTGGAGCAGATTCCCAGGAAGAAGTTTTTGGCAAGACAGCTTTTGATTTTTTCCCGGAAGATGATGCTCAGACCTATTCAGTTGATGATGAAAACGTTCTGAGAACAGGAAGGATGATAATCGACAAGGTTGAGCATGCAAAACATCTTGAGACCGGGTTCCCGTACTGGCACATGACCAGTAAAATTCCCATAAGGGATGATTCCGGCAAGCCGGTGCAGATACTTACAATAAGTCACGATATTACCGAACGTAAGCGAGCTGATGACATCCTGAAAGAGACTGATGAGTTCAACAGGTCGCTTCTGATGACAATCCCGTTCGGGATGGATGTGGTTGATGAGAACGGGACCATCCTGTTTCTCGGGGAGAAATTCAGAAAGATGTTCGGAGGGGATGCCATAGGAAAAAAATGCTGGGACCTGTACTGCGACAACGGAGTGCAGTGCGAAGGTTGTCCATTGAGGAACGGCATAAAGACAGGAACTACTTCCTCCTATGAAGCTCATGACATTCTTGGTGGCAAAATATTTGACATCAATCACACAGGGATGATCTTTCATGGGAAAAAGGCAATGCTGGAGATCTTTCATGATATTACCGAAAGAAAGAAAAGCGAGAACGATCTTATTCGTTCCAAGGAAAAAGCGGAAGAGAGCGACAGGCTTAAAACGGCATTCCTTCACAATATCTCGCACGAGATAAGAACCCCGATGAATGCAATCGTCGGTTTTGCGAACCTGCTCCGTGAACCAGGCCTTTCGCAGGAAGAACATGATTCATATACCGACATTATCTCACGAAGCAGCCATCACCTGCTGTCTATTGTAAATGATGTTATCGAAATATCTAATGTTGAGGCAGGCAGACTGAAAATTTCACTTTCGGAATGCAACCTCACCGGCATATTTGACGATCTTTATGCACAATTCAGGACAGTTGCTGCCGATAAGCAAATCGAACTCAGCATCTCAATTCCGCAGTCAGGTGAAATTACAAGGTTGAATACAGACTGCACAAAGTTCATACAGGTGATGACCAACCTGCTGAATAACGCTTTCAAGTTCACCTCTTCAGGAAAGATTATCTTTGGGTACACGATCAAAGATCCGTATATCGAATTTTTCGTATCAGACACCGGCATAGGTATCGAGCACGATTCCCAGCATAAGATCTTCGAGCGGTTTTACCAGGTCGACAATACGGTTACCCGGCTACATGAAGGTACAGGGATAGGCTTGTCAATCTCAAAAGCTTA
>JBLNAO010000397.1:0-13001 GCA_050259395.1 Chloroflexota bacterium | reverse complement strand
CTTTTCCTCGACGAGATAGGAGATATGAGCCTGTCGGCACAAGCCAAGGTTCTCCGCGCGTTGCAGGAAAATAAGATTACAAGGGTGGGTTCGGATAAGGACATACATGTGAATGTGAGGGTGGTTGCCGCGACAAATAAGAACATCAAGAGGGAAATCGAGAGCAACAACTTCCGGGAAGACCTGTACCATCGCATAAGTGTAATCCTGATACATGTTCCTACGCTGAATGAACGTGCCGATGACATTCCGGTACTTGCGGACCATTTCAACACGCTTATCTGCGGCGAATATGGAATGAGCAAGAAGATAATTACAAAGGATGCAGTGAAGGAGCTTCAGAAAGTTCAGTGGACAGGTAATATAAGGGAGTTCAGGAACGTGCTTGAAAGGCTCATAATCCTGTGTCCGACGGAGATCACAGGAAAGGATGTCCTTGCTTATGCAAGGCCTGTTTCCGGTTCAGACATTTAACTCCATTTACCTTCACAGGTTCATGGAGAAAACCAATTCAATATGTTCCGCACTGAAAAAGACAGCCTGGGAGAAAAGCAGATTCCTGCCAATGCTCTTTATGGCATTCATGCTGCAAGGGCAAAAGAGAATTTTCCTGTAGAGATGCCTTTCCCTGCAGAGTGGTACAAGGCTGTGGGCATAACCAAGCATGCCTGCTATGAGACTTACCGTAATTTCCGCAATGCTGCCTCATCGAGATTGGGAAAAGATCTGCCATTCAGGAACATCAGCGATGATGTCCTCAATGCCCTGATCTCGTCGGCATCTGAAGTTGCAGAAGGCCGGCATTACGATGATTTCATTGTACCTGCGGTGCAGGGAGGCGCCGGGACAAGCATCAACATGAACATCAATGAGATAATCACAAATTCTGCATTGATTAAAACAGGACATAAACCCGGGGAGTACTCTTTTATCGATCCTACAGAAGATGCAAACATCTACCAGTCCACAAATGATGTTATTCCTACATCGCTCACTGTGGCTGTTATGATGCTCGTGCAGGAGCTTGAAGAGAAAATCAACACACTCAGGCAGAAAATTGAGGAGCTTGAGACCAGGCACAGGGAAGACCTGCGTCCGGGTTATACCCAGATGCAGGAGGCAGTTCCCTCGTCATTCGGAATCCTTTTCAGCACATACAGCGATGCGCTTTCGCGCGACTGGTGGCGGGTTTCAAAAATATCGGAGAGAATAAAACAGGTAAATCTCGGAGGAGGTGCCATTGGTACGGGCATTGCACAGCCACGATATTTCATCATGGAAGTTGTGCCTGCCCTGAGAAAACTTACGGGACTTACACTGGCTCATGGAGAAAATCTTCCGGATGCCACCGCAAACCTCGACAGATGGGTGGAGATTCACGCAATACTGAAATCACATGCAGTTAATCTTGAAAAGATGACATCTGACATCCGGCTTCTTGCTTCAGACCTGGTTATGAGCAAAACCATATCAATTCCGGCAGTGCAGGTCGGAAGCTCGATAATGCCGGGAAAAGTAAATCCGGTCATCACCGAATTTGTCATCTCCTCTGCGCACAAAATATATGCAAATGACCAGCTTGTGAGCTCACTCGCTGCAGCAGGCACTCTCGAGCTCAATGCCTACGTACCCGTTATAGGCTGTGCAGTTATTGAAAGTGTCAGATTGCTCATCGCTTGCTGTAATGCACTGGGGAATAAGATTTTTAGTGGTCTTAAAATCAACAGGACCAATGCGTATAACAATCTCATTTACAGCGTATCCGTAACAACTGCGCTTGTTCCTCATATCGGTTACCATAAATCAGCTGAGATTGCCGCCCTGATGAAAGAAAGATCCTTAAGCATCATCGAAGCCAACAGGATTTTGAACTTTTTACCGGAGGAGAAACTGAATGTGCTTCTCACTCCCGGCAACCTGCTCAAACTGGGATTCTCGATTGAAGATCTTTAAGTACCAGGCGAGCGAAGTCGAAATGAATATTAATTTTGGACCAAAATCCGGCATCAGATGACCAAAGGCAGAGAATCCAAACCGCATATAGGTATTTATGGACGCAGGAACAATGGTAAAAGCAGTCTTATCAACTGCCTGGCCGGACAGGATATCGCCATTGTTTCTGAGCTTGCAGGCACAACAACAGACCCGGTAAAAAAATCTTTCGAAATTACAGGTTTCGGACCTGTGATTCTTGTTGACACGGCCGGAATCGATGATTCAGGAGATCTCGGGAAAAAAAGGGTGGAGAAAACTATCAGGACTCTTGATATAATAGATCTTGCTCTCCTTGTAATAACCAATAATTCTTGGGGATCGTTTGAAGATAACCTTGTAAGAAGCTTCAGAGAAAAAGATGTCCCATTCATTGTAATACACAACAAATCTGACATAGAAAAACCTGATCTCCAATTCATTAACAGCATTCTATCGCTAACAGGCACACAGCTGGTGGAGTTTTCATGCGCAGATAAAAGGAATTATGATGAGCTCATTTCAATTATAAGAGAATCCATTCCGGAACATTCATGGAAATTCACCTCGCTTCTTGGCGACCTTATCAGCTATGGAGATATAGTACTGCTTATAACACCGATAGATGTCGAAGCTCCTGCCGGCCGGCTTATTCTTCCGCAGGTCCAGGCTATCAGGGATATCATCGATAACGATGCTGTGGCAATAGTGTTAAAGGAAAGAGAGGTGGATAGTTTCCTTAAGAATACGAAGATCAGGCCTGCACTTGCGATAACTGATTCGCAGGTGTTCACAAAAGCAGATGCCTCAGTACCACCTGATGTTCCGCTTACAAGCTTCAGCATCATGCTGGCCAGGTTCAAGGGTAACTTCGAAAAATACCTGGAGGGCACACCGCAAATCTCACGTTTGAAAGACGGCGACCGGATCCTCCTCCTTGAATCATGCAGCCATCATGTTTCATGCGATGATATCGGGAGGATTAAAATTCCAAGATGGATCACTAACTTCACAGGGAAAAAACTTGAATATGAAGTAGTTGCAGGTCTGGATGGTCTGCCAAGACCTATCACCGAGTACTCACTGGTGATACAATGCGGGGGCTGCATGATAACCAGGAAGCAGCTTCACAACAGGCTTGACCAGGCGATAAAAGCAGGTGTTCCTGTTACCAATTACGGAATGGCCATAGCGTATGTCCAGGGCATTTACAACAGGGCCGTTGCACCCTTTACCCCGAAGACCAGGGGCGTTGAAGAATATCTGTGAAAGGACAAAACCTGAGAAATCAGAATCTGAAATATATGAATGGCATGGTATCGGTTGCCCTCATCTGAAACAACAACACTGCAATGATCATAACCACCGCCAACTGCACCGCAACCGGAACCCTGATGAACAATCCCCTGTAAGATTCCTTGATGTTTTCAGGAAGGAAATGCACGAGATAACCTGCTGCTATCAGCAGGAAAACACTGCTGTAGGAAAGGATTACAACCGACCACGTTCCCGGCCGGAAATTTCCGGTGATCTGCGAGAGCATGATACTGACACTTTCCATATCGGGAGCCCTGAAGAAAATCCAGCAAAAACTCACAAACTGAAAAGTGAGAAAAACAGACAGGGCCTTCATGAATCCCCTTTGTGAAGCTTCACCAAAAAGAAGCTTCAATATCCTGTCTGCAACAAGGCCGATCCCATGCAGAAAGCCCCATATAATGAACCTCAGGCTTGCACCATGCCATAATCCGCCAAGTATCATCGTAACAAGCAGGTTGACATAAGTTCTTATTTTTCCTTTCCTGTTGCCTCCAAGCGGTATGTACAGGTAATCCTTCAGCCATCGGGAAAGTGATATGTGCCACCTTTTCCAGAAATCTGAAACTCCTGCAGCTTTATACGGTGAATTGAAATTGAAAGGCAGTCTGAATCCAAGTATGAGCCCTAAACCTATCGCAATATCCGTGTAACCTGAAAAATCGCAGTAAATCTGCAGACCATAACCATAGACAGCCATGAGGTTTTCAAAACCTGAATACATCGAAGGTGCGTCGAATATCCGGTCGACAAAGTTCACGGCAATGAAATCCGAAATTATGATTTTCTTGATCAGGCCTTTGCTAATAAGGAACAGCGCATGGCTGAATTCCCTTTTTTCAAGATGATAAGGTACATATAACTGCGGTATGAACTCCGATGCCCTCACTATCGGTCCTGCGACGAGCTGCGGGAAGAACGAGACGAAAAAGCCGAAATCGATAATGTTCCTCACCGGCTCTATCTTCCTCCTGTAAACATCGATTGTGTAACTCAGCGACTGGAATGTAAAAAATGAGATACCGACAGGGAGGATTATGCTGCTGATGCCAAATGTGGTACCCAGGTGGATATTTGAAAAATCAGCAAGAAAATCATGGACCCTGAAATCCGTTTCCAGTAAGTTGTTCAGGGTTTCTATCAGAAATCCGGTGTATTTAAAATACGCCAGGATGCCAATGTTTGACAGGATGCTGAGAATTATAAAGAGCTTTCTGACAGCTTTCTTCTTCGAATTGCCTATTATAAGGCCGCTCAAAAAGTCGATCGTTGTTACAAATATCAGCAGGAACAGGAACAACCCGCCGGATTTATAATAAAAGAAGAGACTGATAAGAAAGAGGTAGAAATTCCTCAGGAAGAGCTTTTTGTAAATCAGGCTGTAGACTGCTATTACAATCAGAAAGAACAGCCAGAAAGCTGCGGTGGTGAATATCATAGGGTTCTGAGGATCATACCTGAATATTGAATCAAGTATAACCTTTGCCTTTCCAGGTTGAGGCGGAATTGACATTTCACCTTTAGGGGTAGCAGCAGGCGCCGCAATTGCAACTGGCTGTATCTCAGGAGCTTTTCTATCTGCTCTTTGCCTGAAAAACAGCGAATCTGCCAGAAGGGTAGCTAAAGTATCAGCTCCTTCATAGGTGAGATGAACAAGATCCTTCTGTGCAAGAGGGGGCGTTTTCCTGGACCATTTGATTATAGATGACTCCCCTCCCATTGAATGCCACGAATCCCAGAAAAGAACCCCTGTTTCCTGGGCTGCCTTTTTCTGGGCTTGCACTATTACGGGAATGTTTGGATAGGATCTGAGGCTGTCGCCCTTGCCTGTTGCCATATCAGTCAATCCGACAACTATAACAGGAATGTTTCCGGAAATTTTACGGATAAGTGTAAGTTGCCTGGCCAGCCCCGTTACATAATACGAATAATCCGATCTTACATTCCTTACAATGTTAAGTCCGTACTGAAGTATGATGAGATCAGGATGCAGCAACGACCATGATTCCCTGAGATTTTTTTCATCAACCATGGTGAATTCCAGTCCGGCGCTGCCACGCTGCGGTATGTTGTCAACAATAACTCCGGTTTCACTTTCTATGCTTATGCCATAGATGTCGGGACTTGATCTTCCGGCAAATTCCAGGGTTACCTCATCCGGGTTATTAAGCCAGCAGGTGAATTCGTTAATCCTGTCACTCCTCGAAAGAGTGTCCTCGCGGATTAACTTCTCGTCTCCAAGAACCCTGATGCTCACAGATCCATCTGTATTCCTGTAAAATACTCTCAGCTTATCGTAAACAGAGGACAGGCTGTCCGCCGGCTTTGAAGGTCTTATCTTAACGAATGCTTTTTCCGGGGATTCAGAAACAACCCCCTCGGGCAGGTAACGGCATATGGCCATGAACGGACCGAACTTACGGTGAGAGATCTCATTGTTCCGGTAAGAAAGATAATTGTAACGGGTCCAGTTTGAAGAGGACCTGACCCACGCCGTTTTTGTATACATCACTGGCATGACAGGAAGAAACAGTCCGGGACCGGTTCCTCCGGCAATTTTCCGTAATGACTCTCTTAATCTGGCAGTGACCCTGTCGCCTTCGATCTGAGAATCACCGTAATAAATGATCCTTGTCTGCCTTTGAGGATCAGAAAGTGAATCCATGAATATCTCCAAAGGATCAGGTGGCCTGAGTGTTGAATCTGACCTTATTGAATCCGGACTGAATGAATCTGATATTGAATCTGAACTGATTAAAGTTCCCGGAAGCAATGTGGTATCAGGCAGAAAGTGATCAGCCTCATTTGCAGTTTTACCTGAAGACAATGTGCCGCCTGTGAATGCACCGATAACCGTTTCAGGAAGAAATTCCTTTACAGGGGGAAACAGGTTTGATGAAGGGAGAATGTAATGAAAACCGGTAAAACAGACCAGGAAGATCAGCAAAAGAAAAAATGACCTTGAAGGACGCATATTCTGGAAAGAGTCAGCTCTTCTTCCTTATCTTAAGCTTCTGGCCTACCGCGATCTTTGACGCATCGGAGATCCCATTCAGGTTAAGCACTTCAGTAGTCGTCACGTTATCGTACATCTTTACGATATCCCACAATGTATCCCCTTTTCGCACAGTGTAAATCTCATAACCGCCTTCAGCTCCTCCTGCATATTGTGCCACAGGGGTGGATGAAACAGAAGCAGAAGCAGAAGCAGTAACAGTATTCACAGGTACTGCCTTGCCTACCATTGCCTGCTTATCGGCAAAGGTCATACTGTTGATTTTTGAGAAGTATTCTGATTTGGCCGGATCAACATAGATGGCCAGTTTTTGTCCGGCCCTGATTGTATTCCTGTAAATATTATTCCAGTACCTCAGGTCGGAAAGTGACACTCTGAACCATTCGGAAATGAATCCAAGATTGTCTCCCGATTTAATTGTATAGAGAACTTTTGTTTTACCCGTAACTGAAGGTGTGGCATAGGTGCTTCTTGTCGGTTCGTCGATTCTTATGTTTTTTGCAAGATAGGTTTCCGGTTTGTAGTTTCTGATAGTATCGTTCAAATCAATAAAATCACCTACATGCGACATCGGGAGGGTAAGTGATTGAGGCTTCGATGATCCAGGTACCAGCCCGGTGCGGTACTGCGGATTAAGGGCCCTGAGCTCACCCAGAGGAATTCCCATTACTCCCGAAATCTGGCTGAGGTGGATATCCTTATGCACCATTATTGTATCGGTGGCCATCGGGATATTCAGTTCCAATGGCATTATGCCGTGTTCGGCAAAGTAGGTCACTCCATATGCGGCGGCTACGTACATTGGCAGGTAACCTCTTGTTTCCCTCGGAAGCCTGTAATATATCTCCCAATAATCCTTCTTGTTGCCGGATCTCCTAATTGCTTTGTTCACATTTCCCGGACCGCAGTTATATGCCGCGATAACCAACCCCCAGTCATTGAAGATATTGTACATATCCCTCAGGTACCGTGCAGCAGCATGGGTTGCTTTGATCGGGTCACGGCGCTCATCGACAACTGAGTTGATCGTCAGTCCATAAAGTCTGCCGGTACTATACATGAACTGCCACAATCCTGTCGCGCCCATCCTCGAGACTGCGTTGGGGTTCAGAGCTGATTCTATCACAGCCATGTATTTAAGTTCAGCCGGAAGCCCGTATGAATCGAATATATCTTCAATCATCGGGAAATAATAATCCATCAGTCCCAGGACTGCTGCGAATTTTTCCCTTTGCCTGACTGTATAAACATGAATATGATTTCTTATAATATTATTGTACGGCAGCTGGATAATTGAATTTATCCTGCGAAGCCTTTCATAGTAAACAGAATCCGGATATTCGATCCCGATGGTGTCCGGCTTGAACCGGTTATCCTTTAACGAGAGTTTGACATACCATGAATTAGTAAGGCTGTCGAGATCCCTTGTTATTTTTTCAATGGAATAGTCTGAATTAATGATTATTGTATCGGGCTTCTCTGTTGCTCGCGCCGTCATTGCACAGAAAAGCAGGGCTATCAGAATTGAGGCAAATCTCATAAGAGGTTTTCCGGATTTTTAAAAATTTAACATTAAACTCACATTTATCCCGGTCCCAACATATCCACCCGGGAGTGGCGTCTGCAACGGCATAACGGCAATATCGAGGTTATTGCTGACGTCATAGTTAAACAGACTGGCATCAACGTTTGCATCGAGTATCGTTATCAGATACCAGAATCCGAGGCCAATATAAGAAAGATCCCTGTATCGTTTATAATAATCAATCCGTCTTTTCAGCTGATCTTCATAATGAGAATATGACTGCGGATTCTTTATCCTGTCGTAAAGAGCCGGATCTGTCCCTTCAATGCCCTTTATCTTCATGAAGCTGTTTGTTTCAGGAATATCATCTGTATAATCCTGGGTCGCTTTCATGTAGGTTGAATAAAAAGAAGAGTTTTTTCCTATTGCATAGGCTAGTCCTCCGAAACCGGCATAAACCAGCGGGACCTTCCAGTATTTCCTGTTGTAGATCTGTCCCATGCCGGGCAGCGCCACTGCAAGCATAGTAGCTTTAATTGGTTGGGGAGTGAATCTGTGCCTGGCCGGACGTTCAAAAAAAACAGTATCCTGTGCAGACATATTTTGCTGAAAGCAAACAGTTTGCAGCACGATAATTATCAGTATCCGAATGAGTGTCTTCAAAACAGCATGGTGTACGAAGTCAATGCCCCGCACATAATAACGGTCGATAAAGATAATTATTTTAGGGAGTTAGGCGGTCGAAAACTCCTAAAATACGTTCCATCTCCTCGGTATTTTCAAACGGAATAACAATCTTGCCTTTGCCGTTCTCATTGATGCGGAAATTAACCTTTGCCGCAAAAATCCCGTTAAGATGATCTGACAACCGTGAATAGTCTTCGTTAAGTTTCTTTTTTCTTTCAGTCTTTTCAGGATCTTTCGCCAGATCGTTCTGGTTATGCCTGACAAGGTCTTCGGCCTGCCTTACTGACAAACCGCCGTCGACTATTTTATAATATATGCCAATCTGTTTTTTAGGATCGTCGATATTTATGAGTGCCCTGGCATGGCCCATCATCACCTGCTTGTTCCTGATCCCGAGCTGAATTTCAGCAGGCAGCTTCAGCAGTCGCAGGTAATTTGCCACCGTCGACCTCTGTTTTCCAACCCTGTCGCTAAGCTGTTCCTGTGTCAGCCGGCACTCCTCAATGAGTCTCTGGAAGCTTATTGCCACCTCAACGGCATCGAGATCCTCGCGCTGAATATTTTCAACCAGTGCAAGCTCAAGCATAGCCTGGTCGTCGGCTGTGCGAACATAGGCAGGCACATGTGTAAGCCCTGCAAGACGTGCTGCCCTCAACCTTCTTTCCCCTGCAATGAGCTGGTACCTGCCGGGAGTTGTCTCGCGGACTGTAAGAGGCTGGACAATACCGAGTTTCTTTATTGATGCGGCCAGTTCTTCAAGAGCCTGACCGTCGAAATTTGTTCTTGGCTGAAATGGGTTGGCTTCAATGGAATCAACAGAGATATTCAGATTGGCTTCGACCTTTTTCTCCAGCACCTCCTTCTCAACACCTTCAATCAATGCACCCAGACCACGGCCAAGGGCGCTCTTTTTATTCATATTCATCGCTGATTTCCGTTAACTGTGGAAAATATTTTTAATTCTTTGCTGCGAGGCTCTCTGCCTGTTTTTCTATCAGCTCTTTTGCAAGGCTCAGATAGTTGACCGTTCCCCTCGATTCAGCATCATATAGTATTGCAGGCTGTCCAAAACTCGGGGCCTCCGAGAGTTTGACATTCCTCTGAATGATTGTTTTGAAGACCATCTGCTGAAAATGCTTGTTTACCTCATCGGCAACCTGGTTCGACAACCTGAGTCTTGCATCATACATTGTAAGCAGGAACCCTTCAATCACAAGCTCCTTATTAAGATTATTCTGAATTATCTTAATGGTGTTCAGGAGCTTCCCCAATCCTTCGAGCGCAAAATACTCGCATTGCACCGGTATAATAACCGAATTGGATGCCGTAAGTGCATTGACCGTAAGAAGCCCGAGCGAAGGGGAGCAGTCAATAAGGATATAGTCGTAATTTCCGCTAATCTTGGAAATAACGGTCTTCAGTATTTTTTCACGTTCCGGACGCTCCAGCATTTCTATTTCAGCACCAACAAGGTCGATATTGGAAGGTATGATTGCAAGATTATCGATTCCGCACGACATCAGCGCTTCAGATGGTTCTTTACCGTCGATGAGGCAATCATAAACAGTGCATTTTATTGTCCTTGTGTCAATACCAATCCCTGAAGTGGCATTGGCCTGGGGATCGGCATCTATGATCAGAACTTTTTTCTCCAGGGCGGCAAGGCTTGCTGCGAGGTTGATTGCTGTTGTGGTCTTGCCGACTCCGCCCTTCTGATTGGCTATCGATATGATCCTTCCCATCTTTCCTTAAAAATTTAGTGTTAGAATTGACTTTCAAAATTAATACATCTCAGTAACGGTCCCCGGCCTCCCAGAATGTAATTGTAAACATTCCTTTTGCGGTTTTCAACAGGTTATTAACATCCATGCACAAGCCAGAAAATTTATTTACATCTTTGAAAACAACATAGAAATATGGAGCAGGCAGACCATAAGGAATATATCATAATTGTGAACCCTAATGCAGGGAAATGCAGGGGGGGAAAGGACTGGAACCTGATCTCCACCTTACTTGCAGGTGAAGGCCTGCATTGTGATGTCAGGTTCACAGAAAGAAAAGGTCATGCAATAATACTGGCCGCAGAAGCTGTCAACAAGGGTTACAGGAAGATCATAACCGTCGGCGGCGACGGCACGCTGAACGAGGTTGTGAACGGTGTTTTCATGAACACTTCATGCCATACCACGGAAGTGAGCCTTGGAATCATCCCTGTGGGAACAGGCAATGACTGGGGAAAGATGTTCGGGATCCCGAACGATTATGCCGGTGCCATCAAAATAATCAGTGAAGGTAAGACAATGCTGCACGATGCAGGCCACATTGATTACTTTGAAGGCAGCGGAAAAAAGGAAAGATATTTCATCAACATCGCCGGTGTCGGATTCGAATCCGCGGTGGTGCAGAGGACAAACCACCAGAAAGAAAGAGGCCACAGCGGCAAACTGATTTACCTGTATAACCTGCTGGTCACATTATTTGCATACAGGTACCGCAAAGTGACTTTTACAATCGATTCGGAAAAAATGAAAGCAAGGATTTTTTCGATCAACATTGGTAACGGAAGATACTGCGGAGGAGGCATGAGGCAGACACCCAATGCCCTGCCCGACGACGGCCTGCTGGACATAACAGTAATTTCAGGCATGGGGAAGCTTGAAATAATCAGGAACCTTAAAATACTCTATAACGGGAAGATCCTGGAACATCCTAAAATATCGGGCTACAGGTGCAAAACATTCTCAATTGATTCAGAAACACCTGTTTACACTGAAGCCGATGGCGAAATGCTCGGCCACACCCCGGCAACTTTCAGCATCATTCCTGCAAGCTTGAAGATGATCTATGGCAAGCGGCTTATTTAGTCACGGCTATCTCGAAAAGCCTGGGCCATCTCTTCCCTGTGACGAACAGCCTTCTGCCTTCGTTATCCCAGGCAATGCCGTTCAGAACATCGGTATCAGGAGTCTTGTCTGAATCCTTCAGCAGTCCGGTCAGATTAACATAGCTATTCACTTTCCCCGTCTGCGGATCGATCCTGGCAATCCGGTCGGTCATCCAGATATTGGCCCATATCTCCCCATTGATATATTCCAGCTCGTTGAGCGAATCCACTGCATTCCTGTCGTCAAAGACCTCTATCCTCGAAACAACTGTAAACATTTCAGGCTCGTAAAAGTACAGGACGTTTGTGCCGTCACTCATCACTATCTTATCGTTAACGGTTGTAAGGCCCCATCCCTGGGTGGGATAATAGATCTTATTGATGAGCCTGAAGCTTTCCCTGTCATAAACAAAACCAACCTTATCTTCCCAGGTAACCTGGTAAATCCTCTCTTTATACAGTGTTATTCCTTCACCAAAGAGTGATGCATCGAGATTATGAAGACGAAGGACCTTGCCTGTTTCAAGCTCGACCTCTCTAAGGCTCGACCCTGTCTCCTGCCCTGTTCCTTCATATAAAATACCTTTGTAATAAATCAAACCCTGCGTGAAAGCCTGCCGGTCGTGAGGGTAGGTATGAATTACCTTATACGTGTACTTAAGGGGAGGTGTGTCAGAATAGATTATCATAAACCTTGTAATCGTGGCCGGTTGCCTGCCTCTCTCAAATGAATTGACTTTAAGGGCTTTACGACCCGTTGTATTGGTATATTCTGCAGGAATTGTGTACTCCCATGGCTCCCGGATGAGCGTAGTAATCTTTTTACTGTCGAATGAAATTGTAATTGAATCCGGCACCCTGTTCTTATCCACCGCAAGAACAACCTTCACAGGATCCTTGAGCTTAAAACCTGCATTTTCTTCCGGGGACACCATTTTTACGACAGAACGTTCCTCTTCAGGTACAGCAACAGGAGCAGACACCTTTGCTGTGCTTTCGCCCGGTCTGCCGGAACATGAGATTGTCCATGCCAGAACCAATCCGACAAGTACGGAAATGAAAAATTTAGGATAATCAGTTCTCATCTGTCTTTGGTTTCTTTTTGAAAAAATTCATGATCTTATTGCCTGATGATTCTATCTTGCGCTGTGCTTCCCTTTCCTGGAGTTCAAAAGGATTCAGCATCTGCCAAATGTTGCTCCATCCGGGAAAGCCCCCGATATTCTTGTCATCGATATAGATATCGGCATTGATTTTACGGCTAACCGTCGCTTCGTCGAAGATTTCTTCGGGGTAATTCCTGTTTACAGCATAAAACTCAACCCCGTTTCTCCGGCAGTAATCAACCGCTTCCGCAAGTTCCCTGCCTGTCCGGAATGTCCATAAGATAAGCAGCGCTCCTCTTTTCTCGAGTTCCTTTAAAGTCTGAAATGCAAAAAGTTTCTCTTTGCCTATGGCAGGATACTCATGATCTACAATAGTACCGTCAAAATCCACAGCAATCTTGATGCCTGTGAAGTCGTTCATCAGAGGATGTTATTTAATACAAATCTACTAATAAAAGCCAGAAGATTTTCTTAATTTTAGGCCCTTCTGTATAC
>JBLNAO010000396.1:0-5321 GCA_050259395.1 Chloroflexota bacterium | reverse complement strand
ATTACTAAGTCTAACTTAAAACATTTAAAATGAAAAATTTAATGAAAGCGTTATGCTGCCTTTTTGTTGCAGCTTTAATGGGATTAACTTCCTGTATCAAGAATGATGTGGCTCCGGAAGTATCATTGATACGCCAGGCACAAGTGGACAAGATGAAAGCTGAGATTGCTAATTTACTCTCAAACAAATTGTTCACAGATGCGGGCACAAGAGCCAAATTATTGCAACTCAGATATGATTCCCTTAATAATATCCTTAAACTTGAGGAGAACAAGAAAAGAGTTGAATACCTATCTGCTTATTACACCGCGCTAACCAGGAAGGAGGAAGCAAATCTCGCTGATAATGATTTGGCTTATGAAAAGGCAATTGCAGCGTATGAAAAATTCATTACTGAAGGTACTTTTGCAGTTAATGTTGCAGATTACCTCACAAAATATGAAAATGCATACAGCACTTTGAGCGACTATTATGAAGACAGGCTTGATTTAATAGAGGAAATTGCACAGAAAAAACTCTTACTTACGGATGATGATATCACTTGGGACATTGTTGAAACCAGACTGCAGAAAGATCTCACAAAGGCTGAATCTGAACTCGCCGCAATGAACTCTGCATTTGGAACATTAAAGAGCGTTATGCAGGATCCAGCTTCTCTTAATGATGAACTCCTTACTCTTGATGTTGAAATTAAAGATTTAAAAAATCAGATTGATTCAATCAGAGTAGCTTATGACAAAGCTTATTATGAGTATGAAGTTGCTGATCAGGCATATTCAAGAGCAGGTTTTGTAATAGATGTAATGGAAGGTTTCACACCTGAGTACGGTCCTGGTGGTTACCTTCAGGCCAAGAAAGATTATACATCCTCTCTCGAGGAAGTGAATATTGATATTGCTTTGGCTACTGCCGCTCTTGCTCCTCTTGAAGCGGTTCTTACATCCGCAAAAATCTCACTGACCGCTGCAACAGCTGCATACAATACCAAACTCGCCGAATACAATACTGCTCTTGCAAACGATAATGCTCAGATAAATATTATTTCCGAAAAACAGGTACTGCTGACGATTGCACAAAATAACAAAGCAGCCGGCGATGCTGCAGTTCCTGCACTTACAGCTGCCCAGATTGCAGCTCTCCAGGCAGCTGTAGATGCTGCTCAGACTGCCTACAATACCGCAAGCACTGACAGAACCAAGGCTGATGGTACGTCCGCTATTCTTACTGCTGCATTTAATGCAAAAAATACTGCCGGGTCAACAATGAATCTGGCACAAGATGCTGTTGTTGATGCCCAGGATGATGTTGATAACCAGAATGGAGACATTGCCGACCTGAAAGATACGAAAGCTGATTATGAAGCTGATCTTAAATTCATTAATTCGGAGATAGCCAAGTTCCAGACAGAATATGATGCTGCTAAACTGGCCTACCAAGGCATGTATGAGGAAATCTTATCTCTTGAGAAAGCATATACAGATGTGGACATGGAACTAGAGCGCCTGAAGGATTTTAAAAACTGGAAACAAGATGTTAAAGAAGAATTAACAGAGAATATTGCTGACCTGGAAAAAACTCTAAATAACTATACCAATAGAATAGAAGGACAGGAGGACTATGTTTCCGTACTAAATCAGAAGATTGCTCAGAACTCTTTTGACAAAGCTTGGGCTGAAGGCGAAATCACAATGTTGGAAGATGAACTGGCTGCTCTCGAACAAAAGATTGTCGATCAGGAAGCTGTGGTTGCATACTATAAAAACTTGCTTGACAGCGAAATAGATGCTGAATAACAGCTCTTTAGGAAAGAAAATAGGCGGGAGGAATTCCTTCCGCCCACCAAAAAATTTGAAAATCTTAAAGAACTGACAATATGAAAAAATATATAATAATAAGTGCACTATTAATCGGGCTAATGGGCAACATGTCAGCACAGAAATTCGGTCCTTCTGCCGGAGACATGTCGGGCTCTGTACTGTTCGGAACGGGAAGCTACATGTCCGTTCAGGTGCCCAGCGCTCCAGGTAATTACTACTCATCATGGACAGTTTCCGGACAAGCTCCATACCTCTACTTCATGGATAACAGTTATAATGAACTGACAAACATGCTTGGAGTTGAAATCAGGTATTTCCTGACCGGTAACATAGCAATCAAAGCCAGTGGAGGTGCGGTAGTCAGGAAGAATCCCTCGGTAGGAAATGTACCGGGTTTTGCTGATCCGAATTCACCTAATGCCACATGGATACCAAATTACTCATCGATCGAGGGCAGGAAGTACACGGATGCCAACTTCAATATCGGTGCAGATTGGGTCTTTTCCACCAAGTATGAAAAAGTATTTCCATATGCAGGGTTGAATGTACCTTTCGTTTATGGGAGAAGGACTTTCTATGACCCTACTGTTACTTTCCCCGAATCAGGCGATCCTGTAATAGTGGATATAAGCGAAAGACATGGCGAGGCATTCGCTTTTGGCCTTCAGGCTGTAGGAGGAATAGACTACTATTTTGCCGAAGCCTTCTACATGGGATTCGAATGTAAACCATTATCATGGATTCATGCAGGCGCAAAACAATTTCCCGCCGCAGGACTGGAACCTCTTGAATCCAAATCGAACACAGTTTCTTATTTCTCTCAAATCTCCTTTAAACTGGGATTCAAATTCAGGTAATTCAGATTAAGTTAATAAAAAAGCCCTCCCGCAACGGAGGGTTTTTTTTGTCTTGGAGTCTTGGGGTCTTTTGGTCTCTGAGTAGAGTGGCTGACATGGAGGAACTGAAAAAATCATGGACAGAGTTGCAGAAACAGAAAAATTAATAGAACTTACAAGGTATCTTTGTATCACTCAAACGTATGATCATGATGATATGTACAAAAATGAATGATCCTTTCAGGGTAAAAATCCTTTCAATCATTCCGGTACCGATAAATATGCTGATAATGGTTTTGATCCTGAATGGAATTTTTCCGGCCGAGGCGTATGCACAGGACAAGAAATCCCAAACAAAAAACAAGGAAGTAATTGTGACAGGTTATGCAAAACCTTCCAAATCCGGAAAGAAAAACAAAAATGAAAAAGCAGACACTATTAATTATATTGTTGACGGGATAATTGTGAAAAGCATAGATGATATAAATCCTGATTCAATAGCATCGGTAAATGTCCTGAAAGAAGACCGCACCGTAATTGTGAGGACAAAGAAATTTGCAGCTCATACAAAAGCTGGATCAGGAAATCTTAATTTCAGGACGAATAATGTAAATGAAAAGATCATTTATATCCTTGATGATAAGAAGATCAGTCAGGAGGAAATGAAAAGCATTCCACCTGCTACCATCGAAAGTGTAAGTGTTTATAAGTCCGATGGAATGATCAGGAAATACACTGATGAAGATGCAGACGGTGTGATTGTGGTGAAAAGTAAAAAATAGGGATTCTACAATCTTGAAAAGAGGTTGTCAATATTCAGTCTTTTTACATCTTTAACAAACTCCGAGTACATATCTTCGGTAAGGTTCTTTACAGGCAGCCTGAACATGCCGCAATCAATTCCGATATATCTCATGAAAGCCTTGCCTGTTGAAATACCGCCGTATTTATCAAGTAGCCCCACTATGTTAACTGAAATTTGCTGCAATCTTTTTGCACTGTCGGGCCTGCCTTCATTAAAAGCCTGCAAAAGAGCACTATACAATGGTGCTGCATAGTTATATGTGCTTCCGATCGATCCTTTTCCGCCAACTGACAATGCAGCCAGAAGGCATTCTTCTCTCCCCCACAGGATATCGTATCTCCCGCTTTCATAGCTGAGGCATGACATGAAATCCGATATATCGCCATGTGAGTATTTAATTCCGGCAAAGTTGGGGAGCATTCCCGATACTCTTTTCAGTAAACCCTCCATTGGTATGTCCACTCCCGTAAATAAGGGAATGTGGTAGAAATATACGGGCATATCAGGAACAGACTCTCCCACCCTGGCAATAAATTCTGCAAGTCGTACTTCATCAGGTTTAAAATAGAAGGGTGCAAGAACAGCTATTGCAGAAATACCCGCTTCCTTCGAATGAATGGCATTTTCAATGCATTCTTCATAACATGTTCCGCCAACAAGATTAATGATCCTCATCTTTCCCCCGCTCCTCAGGCATTGAGCCCACTTTTCAACGGTCTGCTGCTTTTCTTTTTGTGAAAGGGAAACGCCTTCACCGGTTGTGCCGTTGATGAAGGCTCCTGAAACATAATTCTTTTGAAGAAAGCTGTAATATTCCGGTATCAGAGATAAATTAAGTTTACCTTCATTATCCATAGGTGTGAAGGGAGCCGCGACAAGTCCTTCATACTTTTTAATCTTGCCCATACATGTACATTATTTCTTTTTGATGATCTCAGGTACAGAAATTTTCTGAAAGAAAAGATCTTTTGTTCCTTCATAAAGGATCCCCAGTGTATTTTCATCCACCATGGTGAGGCAGGAATAACCGAATCCTTCATTCTCAAAAAGCTCCACCTGATACTCTACAGGCCATGTAAGGCCCTCATCGAGGCTTGTCTTGATTGTCATCTTCGAACGCTTTGTCCTGTCATTGGGATTCGAAAAGAATAATACAGGTTTCATTTCACCTGACACTCTGACCTCAGCTGATATCAGGCTGGCCATGCAGTTGGGTTCAGGCAATGCAGAGTTCGAAGACGGATGCACCTGCCATGTTTTTCCCATGTCGCGTGTCACTGCAACCGCCCTTCCGTTTGTGTCTGTTTTGTCCTTCCTGTTCCGGTCATCGCGCATGTTCAGCATCAGCGAACCATCAGAGAGTTCAACAACCTGCGCTTCGGTAGTGTTGGCTTTGGCGCCGGTGCCGATCTTCCATGATTTCCCTCCATCACTGCTGAAAACGATGGTGGAATGACAGGTATATTTTCCCCCGTCAATGGCTTTTTCACCAATGTCAGCCTTAAATTGTGCGGGGAAGACAAGCGTACCATCCTTCATAATGATCCCTCTTCCGGGTCCCTGGAACAAAAGCTGCCACGACGGATCCTTAACCTGTTCGGTAACACTGACTGGTTTCGACCAGGTGATACCATCATCAGTGCTTTTTACAAGCATAAGCTGACCTGTTTCCCCCGGCATCAAACCTGGATTTGACCCAAACCAAAGTGTTTGTCCGGGTCTCAGTCCGCTCATCCATAATGCGGCAACCCAGATGGTCCCGGAATTACTGTCGTATAATATACAAGGGTCACCTATACCATTTTGATTTTCAGGCAATCCGCCGTATTCACCCATGTCCATGATGACCTTCATGGGCTCCCA
>JBLNAO010000395.1:0-4069 GCA_050259395.1 Chloroflexota bacterium | reverse complement strand
ACTTCGCGAAAGGGAAAAGGTTGCAGACCTTATTCTTATCGTGCTCGGAAAAGACAATACCAGGGAAGCTGCTTCATACCTGGCAGATTTGAAAAAATTCATAAGTAACAGGAAGCTGGATGATCATGTTTTCTGGATAGAAGAATCAAAAATGGAGCTTTGGCCTCTGCTGAAAAGGGTCAATGTGCTGCTGCGCCCAACAAAGACCGACGGAGATGCACTGTCAGTCAGGGAATCTTTGTTCCTGAAAGTGCCCGTAATCACTTCAAATGCAGTTACAAGGCCTGCCGGCGCAATTGTTTATAAGCTTAAATCGCCCGATGATTTCCTTAACAAAACAATTTCGTTGATGGACAATTACGACAACTTTGTCTCATGCATCAACACAGCAGGCAAAAACGTGAACTTTGCTTACAAAATCATTGAGCAATATGAGAACAACTGAATTCCGTGCTGAGCTCAAGAAAAACAGTCTTGTTTTCTTTACTTATCAAAAGCTCACCGATGAGCTTTACAGATCAGGCTATATCGACTTTCTTCTGAAAAAGCAGATCAAGAGTACGCATTCGATCAGGAAGGAACTCGCCTTAATGGAGGATTACTGGAAATGCGATCCGATGAATTATTACAGGTACCGGCTCTATGAGAAAAACATCTCCCGCGAAGAATTGCTGGATTATATCCCTTCCTATTATTTCTATAACTACTATGTCCCTTCTATCTACAGCTATGCAAAGGTCAGGGAAGGTGAAAGCAAGATACTCATGAACTCTTACCTGACTTCAAAACAAGTACGGGTTCCTTTTTCCATTGCCGTAACCATAAACGGTAAAATTTATGCAGACGGTAACGTCATAGGTTATGACAGCCTTCTCCGGAAGCTGAAAGATTCTGATTCGAAAGTTTTTTTTATGAAGCCTGAGATGGGAAAAGGCGGTATCGGAATTTTCAAAATTGAAAAGATAGGAAGGGAATTCTTCATCAACAATGAATTCATGTCCGATGATTACTTTACAGAGATAACAGGCAGACAGAACTACATTATCCAGGAGGGTGTCATTCAGCGCGATGATGTGATGAAGGTTTATCCTCTTTCGGTGAATACCCTGAGGATATTGACTCATTCACTTAACGGAAAACCTGTCATTTCTGCAGCTATGTTCAGGATGGGAAGGAGGGGGACATTCGTCGATAACGCATGCTCCGGAGGTATATCAATGGGTGTCGATCTCGATACAGGCAAGATTGCAGGTCATGCCATCGATCTCGAAAACAATAGAAAGTTCGACAGGCATCCAGACACAGGATTCAGATTTGAAGGTTTTGTCATAGAAGGCTGGGATGAGATCAAGAGGCAAGTCCTCGATTTTGCTGCAAAAACCCCTGATTTCCCTGATAAAGGCTGGGATATTGCAATCACTAAAGATGGTATAACGGCGATAGAGATAAACCTGAGATATGGCATAGATATACAGGGAATTGTGGGAGGTCTGAGAACCAGGATGAATATTGTGCCTTATGAGTCTCCCAAAAAATATTCTGTAAACCATGAATAGAGACAATCTTAAGCAAATCCTTTTTCTGGGGCCCCTGCCTCCGCCGGTCGGTGGTGTAAGCATACACATCAGGCGCCTCACGAGACTTATTGAAAGCGACTATAAAATAGATTTCGTAGATGAATCTCACCTGATCAAGGAAGAGATCTATAACCTCAGAACATTCAGGTTTTCAGAATATTTCAAAAAAATATTCAAGTCAGATCTTCTTTATATACATAGCGGCAAAAGGCAGCTGGTAATATTCCACGTTTTAATCGGGAAGATCCTTCGCAAGAAGATAATAATAACAATGCATGGTTATCCTTATGCAAACAGGACTTTGCTGAATTTCATCGATTCCATGTTCTATTCTCTTGCAGATAAAATCATACTTGTAAATTCATTCATTCTGGAAAGAGTCAGGCTGCCTGAAAAAAAATGTGTGGTTAAATGGGCGTTTGTTCCTCCAATGATGGATGATGAACCACAATTGCCTGTTCACATAGCCGAGTGGATAGAAAGCCGGAAAAAACTCGGAGAGATGATCATCAGCGCCAATGCATATCAGCTTAAGTATTTCAATAACCAGGACCTTTACGGTCTCGATATGTGCATTGAGGTAGCAGACAGGCTTGTCAAAAATGGTTTCAAAGTAAGTTTTATATATGTTGTTTCATCACTCGAAAAGAACAGGGTGCTTTATGAGCAATATCAGGCAAGAATCAATGGCAGCCATTTCCATGAACATTTCCTTCTCATAAATGAATCTTTGTCTTTTGTAAGGCTTATTACCCGGTCCGATATCATACTCAGACCAACTAACACAGACGGGGATGCGCTTACCATAAGAGAAGCAATTCATCTTGGAAAGCCGGTAATTGCCTCCGATATTATTCCCAGGCCGGCTGAAACAATCCTTTTCAGGACCCGGGATCATGATGATCTTGAAAGGCAGCTGGTTGCCACGATCAGAAAAAGAATACCCACAGATATGCTCACTACAAGGGATCTGACAAAAGATTACAGGATGTTCTACAGCGGGCTGATTGAATCTGTTCTGAACACAAGACATTCAACCCTTACGAGCATCAAGGACAACAGCAAGGTGCTGACAGAGAAGATACCCCCCTCGGCAGGTATACTGCTTAACTATATTCCTTTCAGCATCAGGCTGGGGAAGGATTACAGGCATTATTACCAGCTTGCCGGCAAAATGATGAAAGCCGATGCTTCGATAAAGCAGGATTTTATACTCGCCAATTTCGACAGGATCTTCGGACACTTCAGGATGAACAGCCCGTTCTACAACAATTTTCTTGAATTTACCGGCTGCAAACTTGAGAAAATAAAACGCATGGATGATATACTCTCCATACCTCTTATTACAAAATCATCTCTGAGAGAATCTCCGGTCGAAAGAAGGACAGTACTCAGGCATGGACTGAGGCAGTTCAATACCGGGGGAACCTCCGGGTCGCCACTCTCGTTCTTCCTCGAGAATAACTTTTATGCCCGGGAGTGGTCTCATATACATTACCTCTGGAGAAGAATAGGTTATAATCCAACCAGTACAAAAATTACAATAAGGGGGAAAAATCTGTCGGGTATCTATAAGTACAGGTTCAATCAAAATGAATTCCTGATCAACTCATATTATTCTTATACACGGGAGGACTACCTCGAGCTTTTGAGTATTTTCAGAAGATACAATACAGAATACATTCATGGTTATCCGAGTGCTATATTCAATTTTATAAAGGAAATTGCCATAGACGCGCCTTTCCTGCTCGATTTTCTGAAAAAAAACATCAGAGGCATAATGTTCGGTTCTGAATTCCCTTCACCGCATTACAGGGATTTTATCGAGAATACACTGACAAAAAATACAATCTCGTGGTATGGTCATACAGAAGGAGTTATACTTGCAGGTGAACTGTACCAGAAATATGTTTACGTTCCATTATTGTCATATGGCTATACTGAAGCTGTCAAAAAGGATGATCAGTATCATCTCGTCGGCACCAGCTTCGACAATTATGCAGCACCCTTCATAAGATACGATACTGAGGACATAATTAATCCCTGTTTCAGCTCATCCGGACTGCTTGAAAGCTTTGAGATTACTGAAGGTCGTCTGGGTGAATTTGTTATTGACAATCACAACAGAAAATTATCGCTCACATCTTTGATTTTCGGAAGACATCATGAGCTCTTTGACAAGGTGAATTTCATCCAGGTAAAACAGACCGTTCCTGGGAAAATAATTGTTTATTATTCCAACAACGAACTGATAGAAAATCCCTCCGCTCTTTTCGATTCAACAAATCTTGACCTTGAAGTGTTGTTTGAACAGGTCAGGGAACCATTCAAAACCTCCTTTGGCAAAATACCTCTGTTAATAAAATAATTTCTTAATAAACCTTCATGAAACAATTGATTCAAAATTTCAAATCGGGTGAGATGTATGTTGATGATATCCCTGTTCCTTCCATCGCTCCCGGGATGGTACTGGTCGAAAATGAGTTTTCACT
>JBLNAO010000394.1:0-5423 GCA_050259395.1 Chloroflexota bacterium | reverse complement strand
CCGGGATCATTGGGAAGTGGCATCTTGGACATCATAAAATGTTCCTGCCCCTGCAGCATGGATTCGATGAATATTACGGGCTGCCGTATTCGAACGACATGTGGCCGGTCGATTTCGACGGAGTGCCCATTCAGATGAAGGATACTTCAAGCAATAAAATGAAGTACCCGGTTCTCCCTCTTATCGAAGGAAACGAGAAAGTGGGAGAGGTGCCTGATTTTGCAGGCCAGGATAAGCTCACTTCCGAATATACAAGGAGAGCTGTAAGTTTCATAGAAAGAAACAAAAAAGGTCCGTTCTTCCTCTACTTTCCCCAATCCATGGTTCACGTTCCCCTTGGAGTTTCTGAGAAATTCCGGGGCAAGAGCAAACAGGGCTTCTTCGGAGACGTGATGATGGAAGTAGACTGGTCAGTGGGTGAAGTGCTTAAAGCGCTTGAGAAAAACGGCCTTGATAAAAATACACTGGTGATCTTTACAAGCGACAATGGTCCCTGGCTTAATTTCGGGAACCATGCCGGAACAACAGGAGGTTTGCGCGAAGGCAAAGGAACAAGCTGGGAAGGTGGCCAGCGAGTGCCTTGCATAATGAGGTGGCCGGGTGTCATTCCGCAAGGCACAATATGCAGCAAGCTGGCTTCATCGATAGATCTGCTCCCCACTTTTGCTGCGATCACCGGAGCTTCGCTTCCTGCAAACAAGATTGACGGCGTGAACATCCTTTCACTAATGAAAGGTGAGAAAGATGCCGAGCCAAGACATGAATTCTATTACTATTTCCAGACCAACTCACTCGAGGGTGTCCAGCTTGATTACTGGAAACTTGTTCTTCCGCATAAATTCCGCACTTACAGGGGAGTTGCTCCCGGCAAAGACGGTTGGCCCGGCCAGACCAAAATTGATTCGGTAACCGCAGCAGAACTTTATGACCTGCGACGCGATCCGGGTGAGTGGTACAATGTGGCTGCAACATATCCTGAAAAGGTGAAAGAGCTCCAGGAGCTTGCAGCAAAGGCCCGTCAGGATCTTGGAGATGATATAACAAAGGTCCCGGGAGCAAACAGAAGAAAAGCCGGAATCATAAAATGACACGAAAAACCCACTCTGAGCATTCTGCTTTTTTCACGAACTCACCCCCTCGGCCCCCTCTCTGCTGACGCAAAGAGGGGGAAGCGCGCGGAAATAACCTGTTTTTTAAAACGATCGGAAATGCAGATATATATGAAACAACTGAAACCATTACTGACTTTAAGCCTTGCAGCTGCTGCAATAAGTATATCAGGCCAACAGGCGCAAAAACGCCCTAATATACTGTGGATCTCGACCGAAGACATGAGTCCGCATCTCGGATGTTATGGAGACGATGTCGCTCGTACACCGAATCTTGACAGGCTTGCTTCCCAGGGGATCCGTTACACAAATGTTTTCACAACTGCTGCAATCAGCGCACCATGCCGTGCAGGAATAATCACCGGCATGTATCAGACCACGATCGGCTGCATGCACATGAGGACAACCTCATACCGGCGGTCGGCTGAAAATCCGATTGAATTCACGGCGGTTCCACCTCATTATGTCAAAACTTTCACAGAATACATGAGGGTTGCCGGTTATTACTGCACAAATAACAACAAGACAGATTACCAGTTTGCAAAAGACCCGGTTCCGGCATCTATCTGGGACGAGTGTGGTAAAACTGCCCATTACAGGAATCGTCCGGATAAGAGCCAGCCGTTCTTCGCTGTCTTTAACTGGACCGGCACACATGAAAGCCAGAACTGGGACATTTCCAATGTCAAAACAGATCCGAAAAAAGTAAAGCTTCCGCCTTACTGGCCCGATACGGAGATCGTAAGGAGAAATTATGCGAAGATGTACGACAATATTGCCAGGCTCGATTCTGTTGTTGGAGCCCTTGTCGCAGAGCTCGAGAAGGAAGGAGAACTGGAGAATACAATAATCTTTTTCTGGGGCGACCATGGTGATGGCCTGCCCAGGGGCAAGCGCTGGCTGTATGATTCCGGGCTCAACATACCTTTGATTATAAAATTCCCGGGGAAAAAGGACGCTGGCACCGTAGACGAAAGGCTTATCAGCTCGATCGATTTCGGACCAACGGTTCTCTCTCTTGCAGGCATACCGGTTCCTGCGCACATGCAGGGAAGGCCTTTCCTTGGCAATCAGACAGGAGAGGAGAGAGATGCTGTTTTTGCTGCCCGCGACCGGGTGGATGAGTCATACGACATGATCCGGTCGGTACGTACAAAAAACTATCTTTATGTACGTAATTATTACCCTAACGAACCCTTTCCGATCTGGGTTCCGTACCTCAGTAACATGCCTATTTACCAGGAAATGCTTCGTCTCGATGCTGAAGGAAAGCTGACAGGAGCTCAGAAAAGCTGGTTCACATATACACGTCCGCCGGAAGAGCTTTACGATGTAAAAAAAGATCCCTTCCAGCTTAAGAATCTTGTCAATGATCCTTCCCTGGGAGATGTGATCAGGGATATGCGTAAAAGGCACGAGCAATGGACGCTTGAAACCGGCGACCTGGGACACATGAACGAGCCGGAGATGATCAACATGATGTGGCCCGGGGGAATACAGCCAGTTACCGACGTTCCTTATTTCATTATCAATTCGAAGGAAGACAGGTCTTCGAAGAACTACAGGGAAGGGGGAACTTACACATCACCGATGACACTTGGATTTTACTGCCCGACCCATGGAGCTTCGCTTGTCTACACTTTTGAAGAGAAGAAAAATCCTCACTGGCTTCTTTATGCCGGTCCCCTTCACCTTAAACCCGGCAATTACAATATCCGTGTAAAAGCCGTCAGGTATGGATATAAGGATAGTGAAGAACTTAAAGGAAGCTTTACGATAAATTGAATAGATCTGAAAGTTCAGGAACATACACAGAGCTCAGAGATTCACGAGCTCAGTGCAACTCTGTGACTTCTCTGTGTAACTCTGTGTTCCTTTTAAGCTTATGTTCCTGAAAAATCTCTAACTTCACGAACTCATCATCGCTGTAGTTTAAAATGGCATCGACTGAAAGAATCAGGTCATTACGCGAGAAGACGCTTACCGCACCAAGGTATATGTCTGTTGAGCAGGCCGGCATCATAACAAGAATCTACAGGGAGAATGAAGATGCCCCGGTTATAATGAAACGGGCTCTTTCGCTTGCAGTTTCTCTGCGTGATATACGCATCTCAATCGATCCCGAAGAAATAATTGTCGGCAACAGGACTCCTGGAATAAGGGCAGGAGTGGTTTTTCCTGAAGCGGGTATTTCATGGCTCCTCAGTGAGATTGATACTTTGTCTTCGAGGCCACAGGACCCTTTTAATGTAAGAGAAGAGGATAAATCGTTTTTTTTGCAGGAAATCGTGCCTTACTGGCAAGGCAAAACCCTGGAGGATGACATCCTCAAGTCATACGGTCATGAGATAAAATCAATAGAGAAGGTTGTCAAAATAAACCAGAAAGATCATGCCCAGGGTCACATTTGCCCGAATGTAAGCGACTGGCTTAAGCTGGGACCTTCAGGCCTGATTCAAAAGGCAGAACAAGAAATCCAAAAAGCTTCGGGAGAAGAGAAACTCTTTAATGAAAGTGTTGTAATCGCACTTGAAGGTGCACGCGGATTTATTGAGAGGTATGCTGCTCTTGCCGATAGGATGTCAGTCAGCGTTAAAGACAAGCTGGCCGGCGAAAACCTCAAACAGATATCTGAAGTATGTAAGGCAATTGCAAAAAGGCCTCCAGGGAGTTTCAGGGAAGCTGTGCAATCGGTATGGTTCCTGTTCGTGATTCTGCAGATGGAATCTAATGCTTCGTCTTTCTCACCCGGACGCATGGATCAGTACCTGCTGCAATATTATGAAGCTGATTTAAGATCAGGTATAGAGAAGGAATCATTGCAGGAGATACTCGACGCGCTGTTTATCAAATTCAACCAGATCGTCTACATGCGGAATTCAAACAGCGCCAGGTACTTTGCCGGTTTTCCGACAGGTTTCAATGTAACCATTGGCGGCCTTACAGATAACTTAAATGACGGGACAAACGATCTTTCATACATGTTCCTCAAAGCCCAGGAACATGTAAGGATGCCACAGCCAAATCTCACAGCCCGTTTTAATAATTTCACACCTGATTCTTTCATTGACGAATGCAGCAGGATAATAGGGATGGGCACAGGAATGCCCCAGATAGCAAATGACAACAGCATAATCCCTTCACTGGAATATTCTGCAATAAAAAAAGAAGATTGTTACAATTATGCTCTTGTAGGCTGCGTTGAAATCAGTCCGCAGGGAAACTACCTTGGTTGGAGCGATGCTGCAATGTTCAATATTGTAAAGGTACTGGAGCTTACACTGAATGAAGGAAGATGCCTGATAACCGGTGAACAGATAGGGCTAAAAACCGAAGGACTAAGCTCGTTTGAAAATTTTGATGATCTCGAAATCGCCATGCTGGATCAGATGGATCATTTCGTCACAAGAATGATAAAAGCATGCGAGATAGTTGAGAAATGCCACCAGGAGCATCTGCCATCTCCGTTTTTGTCAAGTGTTGTCCACGACTGTCTTGATAAAGGGAAAGATGTCACAGCAGGCGGTGCTCTGTATAATGATTCAGGGATACAGGCAATACAGGTGGCAAACGTTGCCGATTGCCTTGCTGCGGTTAAAAAACTTGTTTTCGAAGATAAAATATGTACCGGGAAAGAGCTTCTGAACGCGCTTAGATCAAATTTTGAAGACAATGAAGTGCTGAGACAAAGATGCATTAATGGTGTTCCGAAGTACGGAAATGACGTTGAATGGGTTGATGAGCTCGGGGCAAAATGGGTCAGGATCTTTGCCGACAGCCTGGCCGAACATGAAAATTACCGGGGAGGAATGTATAAGACAGGTTTATATACCGTATCCGCACATGTCCCAATGGGTCAGAATGTGGGTGCCACACCGGATGGACGGTTATCTTGCACACCTCTTGCTGATGGCGGACTTTCACCGATGTACGGCCGCGACAAAGCAGGTCCCACGGCCGTGCTTAACTCGGTTGCACGGATACCTTCATTGCTGGCACCTAACGGAACCCTCCTGAATATGAAATTTCTGCCTTCCATGTTTTCGGAAGAGAAGGAGAGAAAAAAATTCTCATCGTTTTTAAAAGGCTTTATCCGTTTTCCAATTCATCATATTCAGTTCAATGTAGTAACCGCAGATGAGCTGTTAAGAGCCAAGAATGACCCTCAGAACTACCGGGGGCTCACCATTCGTGTCGCCGGTTATACAGCATACTTTACCGAACTGGCGCCCGATCTGCAGGATGAAATTATAAAAAGAACCACCCAGGAAGGAGAATGAAAGGAAAAGTATTCAGGATAAAAAGATTCTCGGT
>JBLNAO010000393.1:0-6192 GCA_050259395.1 Chloroflexota bacterium | reverse complement strand
AAAATAATGTGGAAAACAATGCGTGAGCCGCTTTTCGATAAGGGCAGTATGATCCTTGCCGACGGAGCTATACTTGCAACAGATGGAAAGAAAGCACTGTATATAATAGAACCCTCACCTGAAGGTTTCAAGCCGCTTGCATCAGCAGAGGTGCTTAATGAAACAACTGCAGGAGATAGTCCACAGGCCTCAAGAATGGGTACTATGAATTGGGGAGCAATGGCGCTTTCAAATGGCAAACTGCTCATAAGGGATCAGAGCCGGTTAATATGTGTCAGGGTTGCTAAATGATTTAGCTCTGCCTGTTTGCTGAGATCGATGTTATGTCTGAGTTTATGCCTAAATTCAGACATAACATTTTTGTTTTTACCATAAATGATATGCTAATCAGACAAGAGTATGAAAAAATTTAATTTCCTAATTGCAGCAATTTCGGACAATCGTTAACAACCTGGTTCAAAGTGCTTTTTGTACCTTTGTATCCGTTAATTATGATAGTCATGAAAACGAGAAGACTTGGCAAAAGTGGACTGGAGGTATCCGAAATCGGTCTCGGATGCATGGGAATGAACTTCGGATACGGTGTTATTGCTGATCATAAACAGGCAATTGCAGTCATTCATAAAGCCGTGGAAATGGGAGTCACATTCTTCGATACTGCAGAGGTTTATGGTCCTTATATAAATGAAGAGCTTGTGGGTGAAGCTCTTGAGCCTTTTAAAGGGAAGGTGGTTATAGCCACGAAGTTTGGATTTAATATCGGGGGACCGGGTGTTGACAGCAATCCTGCCAGGATAAGGAAAGTAGCCGAGGCTTCACTGAAACGGTTGAGAATAGATTCGATTGATCTGTTTTATCAGCACCGCGTCGACCCCAATGTGCCTATCGAAGATGTTGCAGGCACAGTAAAAGACCTGATAAAAGAGGGTAAAGTGAAGCACTTTGGCCTGTCCGAAGCAGGAGTTAAGAATATTCGCAAGGCACACGCTGTATGCCAGGTAACTGCACTACAAAGCGAGTATTCATTATGGTGGCGGGAACCGGAGGACGAGATCATCCCTGTTCTTGAAGAGCTTGGAATCGGCTTTGTGCCTTTCAGCCCTCTTGGTAAAGGTTTTCTTACAGGCAAAATGAATGAGGACACAACTTTCGACAGCAAAGATTTCCGCAGTACCGTACCGAGGTTGAGTCCTGAAAATCTGAAGGCCAATATGGTCTTTGTCGACCTGGTGAAAGATATTGCACAGCGTAAAAAAGCAACTCCTGCCCAGGTAGCACTTGCATGGCTGCTGTCACAAAAACCATGGATAGTTCCGATACCCGGAACGACTAAGATCGAACGACTGGTTGAAAACCTGGGAGCCGCATCAGTTACCTTGACTAAAGAGGACCTTGAGGAAATTGAAGCCGGTGCTGCAAAGCTCAAGCCTGCAGGTGACAGGTATTCAGAAGGCAGCGCGAAGATGATTGACAGGTAGCGGAGGAAGTGATGAAAGTGACTAGAGTGACTAAAATACTTAGAGTTAAATTTTGATTTCCATGAAAAAGGTCCTTACTCAATTCCTATTCCTCTCTCTGACTGCTGTTTGCGGATTTTCACAGCCCAATCCGGTTTTAGGTTTCTTGCCACAAGGCACTATTTTGCAAGGGAATTTAAAGTATAATAACGATACTCTGCAAAAACACCTTTTGGATATTTACCTTCCGGCAAATGCGACCGGAAAAATACCCGTGGTTATTTTTATTCACGGCGGAGGGTGGCTGAGCAACGACAAGTACGCCGATATGGGTTACATGAAGAAGACTGTGGCAGAAATCATCAGTAACGGATTTGCACTGGCTTCCATCGATTACCGGTTCAGCACCCAGGCCGTTTTCCCTGCCCAGATGCAGGATTGCAACCGCGCAATTTCGTTTCTGTATGATAATGCAGACAAATACAGACTTGATAAAAGCCGATTTGCTGTTATTGGTTTCTCCGCCGGCGGACACCTGGCTTCGCTTGTCGGTTTGTCGAAAAACAATGCCGTTGACTCCTTTTTTATGCCCGGAACCAGCAGAGAATTCAATTTCAAAGCGGTTGTTGATTTTTATGGTCCCTCTGAACTGATACTGTTTCCCCGAAGCAGCGATCCGAAATCACCTGAAGCCTTGTTGATTGGTGCTGCCCCGCTCGATCGTCCCGATCTGGCGAAAGCTGCCAGCCCTGTTACCTATGTAGACAGGAATGATCCTGCCTTTCTCATCATTCACGGCGATAAAGATGAACTTGTATCACCCGATCAATCACGGCTCCTGAGTTCATGGCTGAAGGTTTCAGGCGTGAAGAATGAATTGATTATAGTAAAAGATGCGCCGCATTTCGGAGTGATGTTCGACACTGATGAAGTGAGGAATAAAGTTATTGATTTCCTGAAGGTGCAATTGAATTGAGTGTTGCACGATGCTCAAATGAATAATTGATCATGCAGGGTCTTTGGAATGGAAAACATGAATGAAGAGCCTGCCCCTGGTCTGGATTCGACCCAGATCCTGCCATGATGCCTCTCAACAATCCTCTTGCAGATGGCAAGGCCGATCCCGGTTCCTTCAACCTGCTCCTTGGTATGCAACCGCTGGAAAATGCGAAAAATCCTTTCAAAGTACTGTGATTCAATTCCTATACCGTTGTCGCTGACTGTGAATACATTTTCCTCATCCGTATGTGAACATGAAATGGTTATTTCCGGAGTTCTTTCATTGTATTTGATACCATTACTTATCAGGTTTTGGATAAGCTGAATCATCTGATTCTCATCAGCAATTATCTCAGGCAAAGATTCAATGTTTAATATGACCTGTTGTTCTTCCAGTTTAATCCTGAGATTCTCCTGAACTTTATTTACCACATCGTCCATTTTCACAAGCCTGAACTCCTTCCCTGAAGTTTTGACCCTCGAATAGGCTAAAAGTCCGTTCAGCAATTCAAACATGCGTTTTGAACCATCTACTGCAAATTGAATATATGTGTTGGCATCTTCATCGAGCTTGTCTTTGTATCGTTTCTGGAGTAATTGAGTAAAGCTGGTGACCATTCTCAAAGGTTCCTGAAGATCGTGAGATGCCACATAGGCAAAATTCTCGAGCTCTTTGTTCGATCTTAATAACTCGTCATTCAGCCGCGTGATCGCTTTGTCAGTTTTGTCCCTAAATCCTGTTATATCAAATGCTACACCGGTCATATAAACCGGTTTACCGTCTTCATTCCTTTTAATAGATGCTTTTGTACTTATCCACTTGATACGATCCTTAACCTTTATCCTGAACACCAATTCGTAAGGAACCCCTTTTTCTACTGAATTTGCCAGTGATCTCTGTATAATCTGCAAGTCTTCTTCAACAACCAGTTCCTCGAAGGCTTTGGGTGTTCCGGCAAAAGTGCCGGGAACAAGACCGAACATTCTTTGCGATCTGTCATCCCATACCACCTTATCGTTGGTGAGATCCCATTCCCATAAACCAACATTGGCATTTTCAAGGGCAAGGGCAAGTTTCTCCTGGGCTGCATTCAAAGCATCATGGTTAGCCTTTCTCTCTGTAATATCGATTCCCACAGCCATATGCCCGATCCGGGTTCCACCGGAATCAAACAATGCCTTGTTGTACCATTCAATCCATACTCTTTCACCGTTCTTTTTAATATTTTCATTGATGTTAATTGAATATCGATCCGGGTCCCTGTAAAGACTTTCGATCAGTGTATCAAGCTTTCTTCCAGTGCTTTCCCGTTCAGGCACAATGGTCTCGAAGGCTGTTTTTCCGAGTATCTCATCAAGTTTAAAACCGAAAAAAGCCTGGGCATATTCATTGACAAAAGTAAATTTGCCATCAACGTCCATTTTTACAATTATAGTTCTGGCATTGTCTACAAGTTCCCGGTACCGCCGCTCGCTTATACGCAGTGAATTCTCGGTACTCTTGAGCCTGGTTATATCCTGATAGGTGGTAAGCAGGTAATCATCACCTGAAATCAAAACCTTCTGACAGCTCACAAGCAGGTATAATATTGAACCGTCCCGCCTGGTGTAATTTACCTCTTTGTTCGTGAAATAACCATTCAGCTTTATCTCATTCAAAAGGATTTCCCGTGCAGAAATGTCAGCAAGGAATCCAAGCTCAATCGATGTTTTTCCTATTACTTTATCATCGGGCTCAAGTCCGGTCATGTCGGACCAGGCTTTATTAAAATCGCTTATCCTGCCTCCTGAAAATTCCGAGATCGACATAGGAATCGGCAGTTCGTGTATTGAAATTTTTTTACTGCTCATATTCAGCTCAGAATAGCACTATGAGTTGAGTTACACAAATTTACAACTTTTTTTACTGACAGACAATGTTACCGAAGCTATCTGATAGCCTCCCGGTCCCGGCATAATAACCTCCTTTTTTAATATTATCAGCTTATACCATTAAATCTATGATAAATTATCCACATGTAAAAGTTATATTTAGGTCAAACATGAAATGATTTCAGTGTAAAGAAAACCTTAATAATATGAAACACCTGATACTATATTCCGCATTCCTGGCCTTGTCTGTTCATGCCTCCTATTCACAGGTTCCTTTCTCGGAAAAAGGCCATGACATATCAGTGAACTTTGATTTTACAAAAACAGGAAATCTGCGGCTTAGTACAATTTTACCTGATACCTACTCAAAAACTATAATGCAGGTTGTCCCGGCAATTGATAATAATGAAGAAGTGTTTCTTCATATCACGGGAGAGGACAGGAATGAACACCATGGTGCCAAATTATCAGGTGGGAGCGCTTCTGAACGCCTAAAATTTGTTAATAAGAGCGAAAAAGAAATACCCGGCGGAAAGATTGTGAAAATCGAACAACATGATCCTGTGAAAAACCTGAAAGTTGAGTCAGTTTATGAATTCAACGATTTCTCGCCCGTGATAAGGAGGTACACCATTGTAACCAACCAGGGGTCGGAAAATGTCGGAATTGAGTACCTGAGCTCCGCTATCCTGAACAATTACAGCAACATCACAGAAGGTTCTCCCCAGGAAAACCTGCTGATTCATTACGCGTATAACAGCTGGAAGCAGGAAGGACAATGGAAATGCAGCAAACCTGCCGAACTCGGATGGGAAAACAATGGGGCATTCAATATAAACGGCCTTTTTTTTACAAATACAGGATCGTGGTCCACAATCAAATACCTGCCTATGGGCATGATAGAAAACACGAGAGCAGGACTGACCTGGTTCTGGCAAATAGAGCATAATGGTTCATGGCATTTTGAGATGAGCACATATTCAAACCCTTCTACATATTTGTACCTGGGCGGGCCCGATGAAGAACACCACCATGCCTGGAAAAATCTGAAGCCCGGAGAATCATACACAACAGTTCCTGTGGCGCTTGGTTGTGTGAAAGGAGGCATGAATGAAGCAGTCGAAGCCCTTACAATTTACCGCCGCAAGGTCCTGCTGAAAGATCATTCTGAAAATGCATACAGCCCGGTTATCTTCAACGATTATATGAATTGCCTTGACGGTGATCCAACTACAGAAAAAGAACTGCCCCTTATAGATGCCGCAGCCAAGGCAGGATGCGATTATTTTGTGATCGATGCCGGCTGGTATGCTGAAAGGAATGAAAACTGGTGGGATGCAGTCGGTCTATGGCAGCCATCGAAAACACGTTTCCCGGGCGGGCTAACAGACCTTCTGTCAAAGATCAAAAGCAAGGGAATGAAGCCCGGCCTATGGCTTGAAATTGAAGTCGCCGGTGTAAACTCCCCATTGAAAAACAAACCCGACAGCTGGTTTATGATGCGCCATGGACAGAGAATAATAGATCATGGCCGGTACCTTCTCGATTTCAGGAACCCCGAAGTAATAGCTCATGCAGATGAGGTTGTTGACAGGCTCACCAAACTTTATGGAGCTGAGTACATAAAAATGGACTATAATGTTACCTCGCTCATGGGAACTGAATCCGGCACGGAAAGCTTCGGGCAGGGTCTGCTGGAACATAACAGGGCTGTGGCGGAATGGTACAGGAAAGTTCATGAAAGGTACCCTGATCTCGTTGTCGAAAACTGCGGAAGCGGTGGATGCAGAATGGATTATGCAATGCTCTCGAATACTCAGATCCAGTCATCGAGCGACCAGACTGACTACCGCAAGTACCCTGC
>JBLNAO010000392.1:0-10434 GCA_050259395.1 Chloroflexota bacterium | reverse complement strand
TGAAGGCGATCATGCAGGCTACAGAAGATTAAGGCAGCTTAAGAAAGGTATCTGCCGGATTGCCTTCCAGGCTGAAGAGGCTACTGATTTCAACCTTAAGCTGAAGATAATTCCTGTAGGCCTGGAATTCTCGAACTACACACGTTACAGGCAGGTGCTGACAGTCGTTTTCGGAAAACCTTTTGAGGTGTCTGATTACTTCAACACCTACAGGGAAAATCCGGATAAAGCACTGAATGATCTGAAGCTGAGGCTTTCAGTTGAGATGAAGAAAGTGATGATCCATATCGAGTCACTTGAAGATTATGAGGCAATTGATGAGCTAAGAGGCATAATCAACGGCAGGTACAGCGATGATATCAGGCATCCCAAGATATTCCGTGACAGGAAACTTATTGATAAACTTAATCTGCTCAGGGCATCAGATCAGGAGAAGTATGACAGGATTTGCACACTGAGCTGCCGCGTAAAAAAGAAATCACAGGAACTTGATCTTACATACCGGCTTCTGGAAAAGAAAAAACACCCGATAGGATGGCTGATCCTGGGCATGATCGGAATTATTCTGACATTCCCGCTGTACGTTTTCGGGAATATCTTCAACCTTACATTCCTGTCGATCCCCAATCTTCAGATCCCTAAAATCAAGGACCCACAGTTTCATTCATCGATAAGATTCGGATTGTCGCTTCTGCTCGCATTCGTCTTTCTTCCTGTTTATCTTATACTGTGCCTGATTATTTTCTCTCCATGGTATCTGGGCCTCCTCATCTTCATCACTCTACCGCTATCGGGTCTTTTTGCATGGAATTATTACCTTATTTTCAAAAGAATTATGGGAGGTTTCAGAATCAGGAAACTCATCCGGAACAAAGACAGAAAATTCATTTTGCTCCGGAAAGATTATAAGGAGCTCACCAGTCTGGTTGAAGGAATTTGCAATGAGAAATAAAGAACTAGAAAACAAGCTGGCCTGGATAACCGGGGCCTCCTCAGGAATAGGAGAAGCTCTGGTGAAGGAATTCATTGCTGCGGGCGCACATGTCATAGCATCATCAAACGATGAAGAGGGACTTAAAAAGATGAAGGAGTCGATTTCATCAGGTTCCGACAGGATAACATGTGCGGCATTCGATCTCTCTGATACAACAAGTATTACCCGTATTGTGGAAAACGAGATGAAGGGAAGGAAGAGTATCGACTACCTGCTAAACATCGGAGGTATAAGCCAGAGGGCAAGGATTGAGGATACACCACTATGGCTCGACAGGAAAATTTTTGAAATAAACTACTTCGGAACTATAGCTTTTACAAAAGCCATACTGCCCTATATGGTGAAACAGAAGTCGGGGCATATACTTGCAACAAGCAGTATATCAGGCAGGTTCGGATTTCCGCTGCGATCAGCTTACTCGGCATCAAAACAGGCTCTTCACGGCTTTTTTGAGACGCTTTATCTTGAAAATAAAAGCAATAACATAAGAGTGTCTGTGATAATTCCAGGCAGGGTCAGAACTGCTATTTCTCTGCATGCCCTGGATGGTAAAGGGAAAGAACACGGCAAGCTCGATGATGGCCAGGCCAAAGGGTTACTCCCGGAAGAAGCTGCAAGAATAATAATACGCGGCATGCTTAAAGACAAGAGGGAAATACTTGTGGGGAAAGGAGAGTTGGCAATGCTTCATATAAGAAGATACATGCCCTGGCTGTTCTTCAGGATTGCCGATAAAATTCAATCGACGTAAAAAATTCAAAAATGAAGGGATATACAATTTGTGGTATCCAGCAGATGGGTATCGGTGTACAGAATCTTGATGAAGCCTGGAAATGGTACAAAAAACATTTCGGGATGGACTGCAGGATATTCGAAGACGATGCTGTTGCAAAGCTCATGCTGCCATACACAGGGGGCGAACCCCGGAAACGGCACGCAATCCTGGCCATCAACCTTCAGAGTGGCGGAGGTTTCGAGATCTGGCAGTACAAGGGAAGGGAACCTGTCAGCATCAAAGAACAGATCAGGATCGGCGATCTCGGGATTCTTGCCTGCAAAATGAAAGCAAAAAATGTGCAGGAAACACTTAAGTCATTCAGAACTGAAGGACTGGAAATTCCGGAAAATGCCTCAGCCGATCCCTCGGGCAGCCAGACCTTCTTCATGAAGGATCCTTTCGGCAACCTGTTCCAGGTGGTCGAAGCCAAAGACTGGTTCATGAACGAAAAGAAAAAAACAGGGGGATCCTATGGAGCGATCATTGGAGTATCCGACATACAGAAATCGATGATTGTTTACAGCGATATTCTCGGGTATGATGAAGTTGTTTACGATAAAACGGGAGCGTTCCCTGATCTGGCAGGCGTACCGGGTGGAAATACAATTTGCCGCAGGGTGCTCCTGAGGCGGTCGACAAAGTTCACCGGACCCATCAGCAAGGTATTCGGGAACAGTGTTATCGAGCTCATTAGCACACCAGGAAACCCCGGGAAGAAAACTTATTCAGAAAGATTCTGGGGCGATCCCGGGTTCATTCATCTGTGTTATGACATGCAGGGAATGGATCAGCTGCAGGGATATTGCGAGTCCAAAGGATTTCCTTTCACAGTCGACAGCAAGAAACATCATGAGGGTAACAGTTTTGACATGGGTGAGGCTGCAGGCCATTTTTCTTACATAGAAGATCCGGACGGAACTCTTATCGAATTTGTCGAGACTCATAAGATCCCGATAATCAAAAAATTGGGGCTCTTTATAGACCTCAGGAAAAGGGATCCGAACAAGTCGCTTCCTGTGTGGATGCTGAAGACACTGAAATATTCAAGAGTAAAAGACAAAAGATAAAAGTAAAAAGATTAAAGTGGGTTTTGGGTAATTACTTTTGTCTTTCGCCTTTTGTCTTTGTCTTTCTTCAAACCGTTCCCGATACCTCTTCGACCTTGCGGAGCACCCTCATTACATTGCCTCCCCATATTTTTTCTATATCCGAACGGGTGTAACCGCGGCGAAGCAATTCAACAGTAATATTCTTCATCTCGGAGGCATTGCGGCATCCTTCCACTCCTCCTCCGCCGTCGAAATCCGTACCTATTCCCACATGATCAATACCAATAACCTGGACGGCATGATCAATATGATCGGCAATATCCTTTACTGTGGCAAGCTTTTCGTATCTTTTCTGAACAGCACGGTATTCTGTTCTCATAAGGCGTTTCGAATCTTCGGCAAGGCTATTGTAATCCCCGTATTTTGAAAGTATTTCTTTTATTTTGGTATCGAGTTCGGGATTGGGGTCGGGGGTTTTCAGGTAATTGCTAAGGATGCAAATCTGAATGACACCACCGTTTTCTTTCAGTGCAAGCAACATGTCGTCAGTAAGGTTTCTCGGACTGCCGCAAAGTGCCCTGCAGGAAGAGTGAGAGGCGATAACCGGTGAATTTGTGATTTTAAGAACATCATAAAATGCCTCATCGGAAATGTGAGAGACATCAACCATCATTCCGAGGCGGTTCATCTCCTTTACCACCTGCTCACCGAGCAGAGACAAACCATTATGTTCCGGACCTTCCGGGTCGGTCGATGAATCGCTGATGTCGTTGTTGCGGCTGTGGGCAAGCGTCATGTAGCGTGCTCCCAGGTCATAGAATTCCTTAACCCTGGAGATATTTTTGCCTACCGGATAACCATTCTCGAGTCCAATGAAGGCTGCAATCTTCCCGGCCTTTTTCAACCTGTATGCATCATCTGCCTTCAGGGCTATCTCAGCCACAGATGAGTTCTTTTCAACGTTGGCGTGAATTGCATTGAATATCCTGAGAGCTTCCTGATGTACTTCGTTGTAAGCTGTATCATTACGAGGACCCTGACCTATGAAGACGGCAAAAAACTCCGAGTGAAGGCCACCATCCTGCATTTTGGGAAAGTCTACACATCCCTCTTCATGACGAACCCCTAAGTCGAAATCCGGTTCTTCAAAGCTCATTGGCGTATCGCAATGCGTATCGACGGTTAGAATTGAAGAATGTATCCTGTCAGCTTTTCTCACAAGATTTTCGTCCGGATTACCACATCCGGAAACCAAAAAAATGGCAACCGGAAGCAGGAGGGTCTTTTTCATATTCTGCTATTTTCTTAATGCAATATATAGAAAATGGTTTCGCTAGATGAAGTAATTCAGCTATTTAACCTATTTTAACAAAGAAGCTTTTAGTTTAACTCAGGAACAAAACGGTAATCAATTTTCAGGTGTTCTTTCAGGAATTCTGCAATCTTCACGGCCCTGGAATAATCTGTATTCATGATCTTTGTCATTCCCAGTTCACCGCAAAACACCATGTCATACGACTTGAACACATAAGTAACAGGTAATACAAATCTATAGTATCCGGTGCCTTTTTTCACCTTTCCGCATATAAGGATGCGGGCACTCCTTCCGGGAATCTTGATTTTTTCCTGTGAAAAATTAATTCCGAGAATAACGTTTTCCTTAATAATATAGCCGTTAATTCCGGGGATGATCAGTCTTGTCCTTGATGAAATAATAATAAGACCGATGATAAAAAAGGTAGCAGATGAAGCCACCTGTTCAGCTCTGAATCCCATCTGACCAGAGGCGGGATTGATAAGGATAGACACAAAAGAGAATAAAATGAAGATATAACCAATGACAAGAACCGGTAAAGGGAAGATGTTATATGATATTTTTTGCATTTATTGTTACGCGCGATATTTGATACCAAGTTAGTAAAAATTTGGTTCAGAGTTCTATGATTGAAATTAGCGCTTACAGACTTTGTAATCCGGAATAATATTTGTAATTTTTCATTACTCCTTCAATCCGATTATAATACATGAGGGAATTAACAATAATATTCTTTTGTACCTGGAAATTCGCAGCAACCTTTCCTGTTGCCATTTATGTAATGAAAATGACGGTTTGGGAAACTCTCCTTTATACCAACACGGGAGGTATTCTTGGAGTCATCATTTTTCTGAGTTTTTCGGGCTTCCTTATCAAAACATGGGATAAATACCGGCCTCACTTTCACAAAAGGAAAAGGATGATCTTCACCCCTGCAAACAGGAGATTTATTAAGATAAGGAAAAGATATGGGCTTTTGGGAATTGTCATATTGAGCCCTTTTATCCTGTCCATTCCTGTCGGTGCATTTCTTGCGGCTAAATACTATGGAATCAGGCTAAGAGTATTTTTGTGGCTTATTGCAGGGCAAATTCTCTGGTCTGTAATCTATACGCTTTTCTACACTCAGATTAAAGCTGCTCTGGTTTGATCTGTATCACGTAAGCACAGACATCACCTTAAGCACAGACCCAACTCCGCTGGCCTGACCGGTTGGTTGCAAAAAGCCCCGACTTTGCGGTCGGGGCAGCCATGAAAAGAATGGGAAATTTTTGCTTTTTGGACAGTAAAAAGCAACTGTAAAAATATGTTAAATATTTGTCATAATCAACTAATTACTTAAGGAAAATGCCAGAAAGCAGATTCATGCTGAAAAAATGCTGATTATAACGGCTATCCCGATACCGGCTATTATTATTCCAGCGAACCGGTTTATCCTGAAAAGAACTTTCAGCCTAATTCTTTCTCTGAACCTGCTGACAACCCAACTTAGTGTTGTCCACCATGCCATGGTCCCTATAAATATTCCGGGAATAAGAATAAAAGGTATCATCCCGGGCCTGATATCCGCCTTAACCGGGAAGCCTGAGAAAAAAGCTACAAAGATCAGAATAGTATAAGGGTTCGTAATCGATAAGATGAAAACTGTATAAAAATCACGCCATAATGACTTGCCTGCCTGATCGCGCTTTCTTAGATCCCGGATTGGATTTGAAAAGAAAACCTTTACTCCTGCAGCAATTATCACAATGCCTGCAGTGAAACTCAGCATGGACCTTTGCTCCCTGATGAAACCAATTATCAGTGTAAGCCCGAGTGCCGCAATAATGGCCTGGAGCACATCGGCAACTCCCAGGCCGAGCCCGGAGAATACTCCCGACATTACACCTCTTTTAATAGTCCTGTTTATAAGGATAATGCCGATCGGACCCAACGGGACCGAAACGATAAGCCCGAGAATTATCCCCCTGATCAGTATTTCGAAAGCCGACAGCATCTCCGTAATGTGGAGACCAAAGATAAAGAGTTGATTGAATTAATGAATAAATCTCATGAAAAACCTTCGGATCCTGCTACTTTCCGGCTTTGAATTTTTGAATGCCTTCATCCAGCCAGGCCTTGTATTCAGCAACGTCCAGGTTTGTCGGCATTGGAGTGTTTACGGGATTGCCTTGATGATCGGTGATAACGTACAACGGCATGGCATTGGTTTTGAATTTCGATATTTCCAGATCCTCATTTACCTTGCCTATCGTTTTTTTGACCTTGCCATCGACAGAAGAAGTGATCCATTCATTTTCGGGAAGCTGAGTCCTGTCATCATTATAAAGAGCCACGATTACAAATTCCTCTTTCAGCCTTCTCAGAACCTCCGGATCGGACCATACCTTTGCTTCCATAAGCTTGCAGTTGGCACACGCATGACCCTTGAAATCGAGCAGTACAGGCTTCCCCTGCTCCTTTGCGCATGCAAGCCCCTGGGCGTATTCGTAATAACCGGTCAATCCAAGAGGCATTTCAAGAATGTCTCCATATTTTGGTTCCTGGCATTGCACGCTGGTGTTTTCAGCAGAGGGAGAAAAAGCGGGCGCTGCCTGCCTGTTCGCTGAAATCAATCCCGGCAGATTCAGTTCAGATTGCTTTGAAGGAAGAAATGATGAAAGCGCCTTCAGCGGCGATCCGAACAAACCCGGAATGAGATAAACCACAAATGTGAATACCGCTATGACCAGGAAAAGCCTGAATGTTCCAATGTAAGGAAGGTCGCTGTCGTGCGAGAATTTTATTTTTCCAAGCAGGTAAAAACCCAGCAGGGAAAACAGGACTATCCATAATGCAATAAACACATCCCTGGAAAGTATCCCGAGAGAGTAGACGCTATCGACCGCAGACAGGAACTTAAGGCTGAAAGCAAGCATGATGAATCCAAGTACCACCTTGACTGAATTAAGCCAGCCTCCTGATTTCGGTATACGGTTCATTACCGACGGGAACAAGGCAAAAATTGTGAACGGCAGAGCGAATGCAACACCGAATCCAAGCATTCCTATAGTTGGACGAAGCACATCACCGGTTGCTGCCTCGACAAGCAAAGCCCCGATAATCGGCCCGGTGCATGAGAAAGATACAATCACCGTGGTGAGTCCCATGAAGAATGATGCCAGCATTCCTCCCCTGTCGACTCTCGAATCAGCACCGGCAACCCATTTGTTTGGCAGAACAATCTCGAATGCGCCGAAAAATGAAGTAGCAAAAACTACGAACAGCAGGAAGAACAAAGTATTGGGTATCCAGTGCGAGCTTAATGTATTTGCAAATCCTGCACCTGCGCTTGTAAGTGATACTATTATTCCAAGCGAAGAGTAAATAAGTATAATAGATATTCCGAATATGAGCGCTTTGGTTATCGATTTACCCCTGTCTTCAGATCCCTGCGAGAAGAAAGCTACCGTCATAGGGATCATCGGGAAGACGCATGGTGTAAGCACACCTGCAAAGCCTGCAAGTAAAGAGATCAGGAAGAAACCGAGCAGACCTCTTCGCGATGAAGGGACGGAAACATCCGGAGTGCTTGCTGCTGCTGTTTTTCCATCAGAAATTTTCAGCTCAAATTCGGCATCCTGTGGTGGAGAGCAGGTAACATTGTTGCACGCCATGTAGTTGACAGATCCTGTAACAGTGAATGAAGGGACCGAGGCAACTATTTTTTGTCTCAGCTCAGCAGTGTGGCTGAAGGTCTTGATCTTCATGCCGAAAGCTTCATCCAGAACTTCTTCGGGCTTTGTCGCTTCAAAGGCTTTTCCTTCTAACCGGAATGATGATGTGCTATCGATTTTAATGGTTGTGGGAATAGGACCTCCCTCGGGGATATCCATAGAGTAAATATGCGAGCCTTCTTCAATTGTTGCAGTGAATACGAGCTCATAAGTTTTATCCCCGGTCTTTTCATACCTGAAATCCCAGGTAACCGGATCAAATATCTGAGCGTGAGAAAGAAAAGAAAATACAAGGAAGAATGAAATCAGGCAGGTCCTTCTGATCATGTCATTTCGGTTTTAGAAATGCAAAAATAATAAAACATTTCATCAATAGGATGCAGATGCGGGGCTGATCGAAACAGACAGAGACAGGTCTGAGACCTGTCTCTGCATCTATATGAACAATTAGGATAGATTTAAAGAATCAGTTCAGATCAATTTCATTTCCTTCAGGGTCGCTGAAATGATATTCCAGCATATAATATGAAGTTATGGGCTGCACCTTTATCCGTTTTCTGTATTTGAAGCCCCACTTCAACTTCACTGAAGGGAATCCCCGCCTCAGATATGAAGCCACAAACGGATGGACATTGAGGATGATCTTGCGGGTTTTGACCTTATCAACTATGAATGCAAGTCCGCGTTCGAGCTCATCGGTGAACAGGATGGTTGGTTTGGCTTCACCGGTTCCATGGCATGAAGGGCATTTTTCGTTTGTGACAATATTCATTTCAGGCCTTACACGCTGACGGGTTATTTGCATCAGTCCGAATTTCGTGACAGGAAGTATGTTATGCTTTGTCCTGTCATTCGACATCACATCCTTCATCTTGTCGTAGAGAGCCTGTTTGTTCTCATTGGTCTGCATGTCGATGAAATCCACTACAATTATGCCTCCCATATCACGGAGCCTTAATTGCCGGGCTATTTCCTGGGCCGCTTCAAGATTGACTTCCAGGGCATTGGTTTCCTGATCATTTCCCGTCCTCGACCTGTTACCGCTATTTACATCGATCACGTGGAGAGCTTCCGTATGTTCGATTATCAGGTAGGCCCCGTGCTTGAATGATACGGTTTTCCCGAACAGCGCCTTGATCTGCTTGTTTACGCCGAAATGATCGAAGATCGGTACGGTGCTTTTGTAAAGCTTGACGATTTTCTCTTTTTCCGGGGCGATCTCCCTGATATAGGTTCTTACCTCATCAACCAGAATGTGATCGTTTATATGAATATTATTGAACGACATGTTCAACATATCTCTGAGGATCGTTGAAGTTCTGTTCATCTCTCCGATAAACAGCCTGGGAGTTTTTATATCTTTTTTGAGTGAAGTGAAAGCAGATTCCCATTTTGCAACGAGCTCCCTCAGCTCGGCATCGAGCACGGCAACTTTTTTTCCTTCTGCAACAGTGCGCACAATGACACCATAGTTGCGCGGCTTTATGCTTTGGACGATTGCTTTCAGCCTGTTCTTCTCTTCTGAGCTCTCGATCTTCGAGGAAACGGATACCTTGTCGCAATATGGCATGAGCACTAGATTGCGCCCGGCAATGGATATTTCTGAGGCCAGCCTGGGGCCTTTTGTGGATATAGGTTCTTTCGTTATCTGGACAATGACTGTCTGCCCCTGGGTGAGGACATCAGTTATTTTTCCGTCCTTGTCTATGTCGGCTTCGGGCTTAAACCTGCTCACAGGGGGTATTTTCCCCTGCTTCTGTATTGCAGTGTTATAGTATTTGTGCTGCGTTCTGAACTGAGCTCCAAGATCAAGATAATGCAGGAAAGCGTCTTTTTCGTATCCAACGTTGATGAAAGCGGCATTGAGCCCGGGCATGATCTTTTTTACCTTGCCCAGGTATATATCGCCGACTGAAAACTTCACATTACGTTTTTCCTTGTTCAGCTCAACAAGCTGCTTGTCTTCCAACAAGGCTAGAGTCACTTCGGAATCGCCAGCATCAATAATCAGGTCCTTGTTCAACACACTTCACAATATTAATCTCAAATAATTAATATGATATCGCCCCACGACTTAATGATACAATAAACCTAAAGACAATCAGCCTTTAGGTTTACTGCATAATTGAAGACCACAACTGATCTGCTATTTCTTCTTATGTCTGTTCTTCCGCAAACGCTTTTTACGTTTGTGGGTGGCCATCTTATGTCTTTTTCTTTTTTTCCCGCTTGGCATGGTAATTATTTCTTAACGTGTGACTTAACTTTGGTAATGAAGGATTTTGCCGGTTTGAAGGCAGGAATATTGTGAGCAGGAATTATGATGGTGGTATTCTTTGAAATATTCCTTGCAGTTTTCTTGGCTCTTTTCTTAACTATGAAGCTTCCAAAACCCCTGAGAAATACGTTATTACCTTTAATCATAGAATCTTTTACAGTTTCCATCAAGGCTTCAACAGTCTTCTGAACAGTTACCTTTTCAATACCAGTGTTTTTGGCAATTTCATTTACGATGTCTGCTTTAGTCATTTTTCGTGAAAGTTTTAAAATTCAACAAATTATTTCGAGTTATGCTTTTTTTC
>JBLNAO010000391.1:0-5339 GCA_050259395.1 Chloroflexota bacterium | reverse complement strand
TCGCCTTCAGTGAAATCCTTCAGCGGGTTAACCTGCATGAAACCGGCCTTTATTGACTTTTCGATTTCAGCTTTCAGCTCTGAAGCTGAACCTATGCATTTTTCCTCTTTCCTGTCGGATGTTATCCAGATCGGCAGGGGTGTGCCCCAGTAACGTGAGCGCGAGAGGTTCCAGTCGACGAGGTTCTCGAGCCATTTTCCGAAGCGTCCTGTTCCTGTTGACTGCGGCTTCCAGTTGATTGTATTATTGAGCTCGATCAGCCGGTCGCGGAAAGCTGTTGTGCGAATGAACCATGCATCGAGGGGATAATAGAGAACAGGTTTGTCAGTCCTCCAGCAATGAGGATAGCTGTGCACCTGCTTCTCGATCCTGAAGGCTTTGCCCTGCTGTTTCAGCATCACTGCAATGTCTACATCGAGTGTATCCTGATCTGCTGCTATCTTCGGATCATATTCATTCTTAACGGGGCGACCGGCATATTTTGAATACAGGTCGATGTTGATGTTTGTCGCAACGAATGATTCATCGAGATCTTCAACAGGAACGAAGAATCCCCGTTTGTCGACCATCGGGCCCCACGAGCCGTCCTTTCTCTTCATGATAAGAGGCGGCACATTGTTTTCGCGTGCTATTTTATAGTCGTCGGCACCGAATGTGGGAGCGATATGAACGATACCCGTACCATCCTCAGTGGTTACGAAGTCGCCTGTGAGCACCCTGAAAGCGCCTTCAGCAGGTTTGACCCATGGTATCAGCGGTTCGTAATTTATTCCTTCGAGATCTTTTCCTGTAAATTCATCCTTTACCAAATAAGGCAGCTTCTTGTCTCCAGTCTGGTAGGCATTAAGATCCGACCCTACTGCTTCGGGGAACATGGCATTGAGCAGATCCTTAGCGATGACAACCGTGACAGGCTCGCCATTATAAGGGTTGAAGCTTCTGACTTTGACATAGCGGATCTCCTTTCCGACCGCAAGCGCGGTATTTGAAGGAAGAGTCCATGGAGTTGTTGTCCAGGCCATTATGCTTACGTTCTTCGTATCCACATCCCTGAAGAGGAATTCGGATTTTTTATCACGTATAACCCTGAACATTGCAATACAGGTTGTATCCTTCACATCGCGGTAGCAGCCGGGCAGGTTTAGCTCATGAGAGCTGAGGCCTGTGCCTGCGGCCGGGGAATAAGGCTGAATTGTATAACCCTGGTACAGGTAACCACCCTGGTAAAGCTGTTTCAGCAGCCACCAGAGGGATTCAATGTACCTGTTGTCGTATGTCACATAAGGATGATCCATATTGACCCAGTACCCCATTTTGCGGGTAAGATCCTCCCACCTGTCGGTGTATCTCATCACATCATGACGGCATGCCTTGTTGAAGTCAATAATGGATATTTTTGAGCCTATGTCTTCCTTGGTTATTCCGAGGGCTTTTTCAACCTGGAGCTCGACTGGAAGTCCGTGTGTATCCCATCCTGCCTTCCTTTTCACCTCGTAACCGCACTGTGTCTTGAACCTGCAGATGGCATCCTTAATTGTTCTTGCCATCACGTGATGAATGCCCGGCATGCCGTTGGCGGACGGTGGTCCTTCATAGAACACAAACTCGCCTTTTCTGTCAATTTCACGGACACTTCTGTTAAAAGTATTGTTCTCGTCCCATGTTTTTAAAATCTCTTTGTTCACCTTCGAGAGATCAAGACCTTTATATTCAGGAAACCTTTTTCCCATTGTATCAGATACTTAATAATGTTTTACCGTTAAGAAAAAATTCGGACAAAGATAAGGAAAAAGACGAAAGGTTGAAGGCGGAACGCGAAAGTATGTGTGGAAAAAGGCGAAAGGCGAAAGCAGGGGGAAGAAGGGGTAAGGTTGAAGAGGAAAGGATAAAAAACTTTAATTTATGTGTTAGAAAAATGATTCCCGCTATCTTTGTATTCTTTATGACAACAACGCATGTAAAACAGTATGAAACGACTGGTTATTCTGACAGGTGCAGGAATGAGCTCTGAAAGCGGGATCAGGACTTTCAGGGATTCTGGTGGATTGTGGGAGGAATACAATGTTGCGGATGTTGCAACACCGGAAGCATGGTATACCAACCGCGATCTGGTGCTAAGGTTTTACAATGAGCGTCGCAGGCAGCTGAAGGATGTGCGTCCTAATAAAGGCCATACGGGACTGGCTGCACTGGAAAACCATTTCGAGGTGGATATTATTACCCAGAATATTGACAATCTTCACGAAAGAGCCGGCAGCACAAGGGTACTTCACCTTCACGGAGATCTTACCAAAGCCAGGAGCACAGAGGATCCCTCACTTATATACAACATAGGTTACAAGGATATCAACCCGGGCGATTATTGCGATGCGGGAAGCCAGCTCAGGCCTCATGTGGTCTGGTTCGGTGAGGAGGTGCCGATGATGGATGAAGCCATAAATATCACAGCCAGGGCGGATGTCTTTGTGGTGATTGGCACATCAATGAATGTTTATCCGGCAGCCGGACTGATTGATTATGTCCCGCCGAAAGCCCCGATTTTCGTGATCGATCCCGCAGAAGTGTCAGTTCCTCTTACTAGGAACGTTCAGGTCATAAGGGAAAAAGCCACAACAGGCGTTTCCTTACTTACCGGGAAGCTTGTTCAAATGTATGTAAAGAGCTAGACTATGGAAGTAAAAAGAAAAATAGTATTGGCAATCACCGGTGCAAGCGGATCGATCTATGCAAAGACTTTGCTTGACAAGCTTCAAAAGCTGGAAACACCCCCCGCTGAGATAGCGATCATTCTTTCTTCCACCGGCCGCGACATCTGGATGGATGAAATAGGCCAGGCCTTTGTTCCACAGGGATCATCGAAGGAATACGACAACGGAACCTATTATGCACCATTCGCTTCAGGATCATCACAATATGATGCAATGATCATCTGCCCTGCCTCTATGGGCATAACAGGGCGAATTGCAAACGGCACCTCGGATGATCTTATCTCGCGCACCGCCGATGTAATGCTCAAGGAGAAAAGAAAACTTATAATCGTGCCAAGGGAGGCTCCATACAGTCTTATCCACCTTGAGAACATGAAGAAGCTCCTGCTCGCAGGAGCCATTATATGTCCTGCATCACCTTCATTTTACAGCAAGCCGGAAACTATCGCCGATCTTGTTGATACGGTTGTCGACAGGATTATCGACCTAGCGGGGTTTGTTAAAGACAGTTACAGGTGGCTGCAGAATGAGTGACAGCATCATTGACAGCAGGATAGTCCGCTTTTTCAAAAAGCATCATGTCCTTACAATCGCTTCCTGCACAATGGAAGAGCCGTGGTGTGCAAACTGCTTTTATGTTTATCTTGAAGAGGAAAATGCACTTGTTTTCACGACGGTAGCTGATACCAGGCATGGGAAAGAATTTCTCGTTAATCCAAAAGTGTCCGGATCTGTTGTTCTTGAGACAATGATAATAGGAAAGATCAGGGGTATCCAGTTCAGCGGGGTTGTCTCGGAACCCTCAGGCGAAAGGCTGGAAAAAGCACGTTTGGCATACCTCAGAAGATTCCCTGTTGCAACGCTAATGGAAACCAGGATGTGGCTGGTGAAACTGGCGTATATAAAGATGACGGATAACCGTCTTGGTTTTGGAAAAAAGCTGATTTGGGAAGAGGAAAAAAAGGCTGAAAAAGCCTGATTTATCCGCTCTTAAAAGTGTTATGTTATCTTCGAACAGGCTTTTGTAAATTGGCTTATTCATAATGATTTCACCAACTTGTTTTTCGACTAAACAATATATGGCTAAAACCGTTGTTATTTCATTATTAACTAAATTTTGATATCTTTGCATACAACTTAAACAAATCAAGGATTATGGCTGATAAGACTAGATATTCGGATACGGAGCTTGAGGAGTTCAGGGAGATAATCCTCTCAAAGCTGGACAAGGCTAAAAAAGATTATGAGATACTTAAGTCCAGCATCACCCACGAAGAAAGTAACGACACAATGGATACATCTCCCACATTCAAGGTTCTTGAAGAAGGAGCAACCACCCTTTCCAAAGAAGAAGCCGGCAGGCTTGCTCAACGTCAGCTTAAATTCATACAGCATCTCCAGGCGGCTCTCATCAGGATCGAGAACAAGACTTATGGCATCTGCCGTGAAACCGGTAATCTAATTTCTAAAGAAAGACTGCGGGCGGTACCCCATGCGACTCTCTGCATGGACGCCAAGATGAAACAGAAATAACCTGAACATTATAACTTCATAAGCCATCCGCGAGGGTGGCTTTTTTGTTTTTAGTGTATTTTTGCAGAATGAATAGAATTTTCCTGATTACAGGTGTCCTTTTTCTTTTTTTCAGAGTATCCGGTCAGCAAGCGGATTCATTGGGTTATACCACCCTTAAGCCAGCTGCTTTCAGGGAAGAGCTTGCAATAGTCAATAATCCGTTAATAATCGATGTGCGGGAATTCTTCGAATTCAGGAAATCGCGAATCAATGGCGCGATAAATATTCCAGCCTCAGGTAGCATCGACGTGCCTGCGGACACGATCGATAAGGCACGTCATCTTTTTCTTTATTGCACAAGCGGGTTCAGAAGCAAGCGAGTGGCGCAGAAACTTGCAGAACGAAGCTTTATCCATGTTTACAGTCTCGATGGCGGGATCACTGAGTGGAAAAAGGAAGGATACTCCATTGACAGGAAGAAGCTGCGGAAAAGAGATTAACAGGAAAGTGCTGCTTTGCTACAACAAAATCGTACTAACCTGTGGTAACTATTTTCCGAGCACCTGTTTCACTATTTTTGCGATGTACTTGCCCAGTATGTCAAACTCAAGGTTGACCACGGTTCCTTTTCTGATCTGATGGAAGTTGGTAACATCATGTGTGAATGGGATTATGGCGACCTGGAATGAATCACTCCTGGAATTTACCACGGTAAGGCTTACGCCGTTCACCGAAATTGACCCTTTTTCAACTGTAATATAGTCATCTTTAGCGGGTTCGTATTGGAATGTGTAGTACCAGCTCCCCCCGGCTTCGGACACTTCCGTGCATACAGCAGTCTGATCGACATGTCCCTGTACCATATGTCCGTCCATGCGGCCATCGAGCCTTGTGCTGCGTTCGAGATTCACCTTGTCGCCCGGTTTCAGAAGTCCGAGGTTGGTCTTCTCGAGGGTCTCCTTTATTGCAGTCACGGTATATGTCTGATCATCTTTTCTGACAACAGTAAGGCAGACACCGTTATGTGAGATGCTCTGATCGATTTTCAGCTCGTTCACAAATGAGCATTTCATTGTGATATGGAGATTATCCATTTCTTTTTCAAGCCTCACAACC
>JBLNAO010000390.1:0-5541 GCA_050259395.1 Chloroflexota bacterium | reverse complement strand
TGCTTCCTGCAGTACAGATCAAAAACGGGCATGGTGCCGAAGTTGCGATAGGTTTCTCAACCATTTTCTGGAACACTGCCTGGACGAACAACCAGGCGCCGCATACTCTTGGTATCCTTTGCGAACCAGGGCATCCTCTTTTCCGGGATTTCCCGACTGAGTTCCACAGCAACTGGCAATGGTGGGATCCTGTTATGCATTCCAGGGTGATGATCATAGACAGTCTTTCTCCTGATATCAAACCGATAATTCAGCCTGTCGATACCTGGTTCGAAAACAGGAGGCTTGCCCTGGCCTTTGAAGCAAAAGCAGGAAAAGGAAAATTGTTTGTCTGCAGCATCGACCTGATGAATATCACTGAAGACAGGATCGTGTCAAAGCAACTGCTCAGATCAGTGATCAATTACATGAGCAGTAGTGATTTTGAACCGGTCCGGGAAGTAAAATATTCTGACATCAGGAATTTGACAGCTGATTGATATTCAGGATAACACTTTGAGAAGAATTTAAGTAACTTGGTACTTTAATTATAATAAAAAGATATCATGAAATCATATTTTTCCCGCAGGAAATTCATAAAAAGCACACTGAGTGCCGGTGCAGTAATTGCAGGTTCAAGGCTGGCCTATCCCGGCACACCGGAATCTGAGAAGGCCAGGAAAGTCAAATATGATGCAAAAGGACTTCCCACTGTGAAGCTGGGCAAGACCGGCGTGGAAATACCCCGGATGGCCATCGGGCTTGGAAGCCGTTTTTTAAATATTGCCACGCTCGATGAAGCTCTGGCAATGTGCAATTTTGCGCTCGATAACGGGTTATATTACTGGGATACCGCCCACACCTATGTCAATTCTGCAACAGGAGCAGTGAGTGAAGAGCGAATCGGGCATATTGTAAAGGACCGGAGGGATGAGATCTTCCTGTCGACCAAAGTGGCCGAAAGGGATCCGGCAAAGGTGAGGGCACAGGTTGAGCTGAGCCTCAGGCGTCTGCAGACCGATCATCTCGACATGCTTAAGATACATGCGGTCGAATCGCCGGATGACGTAAATCAGATCACCAAAGCAGGTGGTGTTCTCGATATCCTTACAAAGCTGAAAGAAGAAGGTGTAACGAGGTTCATCGGCTTCTCTGGTCATGGCAATTCACAGGCTCTGAAAGCCATGGTCGACACAGGAAGGTTCGATAGCATGCTATTCGCCATGAATCACTATGTCGAAGGATCAAACAAGTTCGACAGGCAGGGCGAAATCATTCCTGCGGCAAAATCCAGGGGAATGGGCATTATGGTCATGAAGACGGTACGCCCCAAGGAAACAATCAAGGATCTTGATCCCAGGGACCTTGTAAGATATGCTCTCTCGCTCGATGGCCCAAGTGGTGTAATTGTGGGAATGGACAGCAGGAAAGTGGTGGAATCGAATCTTGACCTTCTCCGTAATTTCAAACCAATGGATTCTGCCGAAAAACAGAAATATGCAATGTTGCTTTCGCCATACTATCGTCATGAGAATCTTGCCTGGATGAAACCGGGATATCGCGACGGCATATGGGTGTAATATAAATACCTGTAGTTGGTGCGCTTCATACTACGAACTATTTCCCGAATAGTTTGTAATAGTATAAGGCAAAATAAACAAAGCCGGTAATGAAGTTAAGCCTGGCGCTAATCCTTTCCATTTTTCTCGGGGTCGGACTGGTGACTTTCATCTTTTCTGTTTTTCAGATGTCAGATGAACGTCCGAGGCTCGAGAGCGAACTTGAGATGAGAATCAGGCAGGTTTCCGACGAGATCAGCTATGATACGGTTCTTTTCAGTGAATGGTATGATCCAGAGACAAAAGAGCTTTTGATCGACCGGATGACAACCTCCTATTATCTGAGTGGTATTGCTGTCTTCTATACCGCCGACAGTATGCTTGTGAACACTGCTGCCACACCACTTGTAGCGAAATCAATAGATTATATCCGGCAGGCCATTTCATCCTTCAGGCCCGTCAGTAATTATCTTGAAATTAATAATATTAATTACTATCAGTTTATCCGTCCCGTCTATTCCAGCAACAGCGTTCTCGTAATCTTCAAGGATGCAGAATATATTGATGCAATTGTTAAGGAGAAGATGCTGAGAAACCTGGCGCGATGGCTGGTTCAGACCTTTGTCATATCACTGCTGTCGCTGGCGGTGATAAGATGGGGAATATTTACTCCAATCAACAAGATAGTGAACTGGGTAAAGGCTGCCCGTACCGGCAGGATTGACCAGATGGATTCTTCCCCGCCTGCCAGCTTCCTGGCTCCCCTTCACCATGAGATCGTCAGCATAACAAAAGCAATGCATCTTGCCAGGATAACTGCAGAGGAGGAGGCAATATTGAGGACCAGGGCTGAGGCTATCTGGACGCCTGAAAGGTTGAAGGCTGAAGTTCAGAACCTGCTGTTAAACAAGAAGATGATTGTGGTATCGAACCGTGAACCCTACATGCATATTCATGAGGGAGGATCGATAAAATGCATTGTTCCGGCAAGCGGCATGATAACAGCTATGGAACCTATACTGAATGCCTGCGGCGGCCTGTGGATAGCTTCCGGGACGGGTGATGCCGATCGGGAGATGGTAGATGAGAAAAGTAAACTGAGAGTTCCTCCCGAATCGCCGAGGTATACCCTTAAGCGCCTGTGGCAGACCAAAGAGGAAGAGATACACTTCTATTATGGATTTTCGAACGAGGGATTATGGCCGTTATGCCATATTGCTCACACCAGGCCAGTTTTCAGAATGGAAGACTGGCTCTATTACAAAAAGGTCAATGAAGATTTTGCTGCAGCAGTTCTGGATGAAACAAAAGATGAGAAGGATCCCTTTATTCTCATCCAGGATTATCATTTTGCACTCTTGCCCGGACTGATAAGGAAAGAGAAGCCGGGTGCCAGGATTGCGATCTTCTGGCATATACCATGGCCAAATCCGGAATCATTCGGTATATGCCCGTGGCAGAAAGAGATCCTTACGGGCATGCTTGGCGCCGATCTCATAGGATTCCATACGCAGTATCACTGCAACCATTTTCTCGAAACCGTTACCACAGCGTTGGAATCGCGGGTGGGGTGGGATAACTTTTCAGTGAAAATGCTTGGTCATACCACCTTTGTAAAACCTTTTCCAATAAGCATTGAGTTCACCCTGAAGGATTATGATAATTCAGCACCCGCTGCAAGGCCGGCATCGGCACTTCTCATGGATCATGGAATTCCGGCAAAGTTCATGGGTATCGGTGTTGACAGAATCGATTATACAAAAGGAATCATCGAAAAATTTCTTGCTGTTGAAAGATTCTTCGAAAAAAATCCTTCTTATAAAGGGAAATTTACTTTTCTGCAGATTGGAGCACCAAGCCGTGAGTTCCTGAAGAATTATTCCGACACTTCCCTTGAGGTTGAAAAAGAAGCTGAGCGGATAAATCTCAGATTCAAAGGGAAGAACTGGAAACCTATCCTTTTGCTTAAGAGGCATCACAGCCACGATGAGATCCACCCTTATTATGCAGCTGCGGATCTCTGCATGGTAACATCCCTGCACGACGGGATGAATCTTGTTGCCAAAGAATATGTGGCAACGAGGAACACCAACACGGGTTCACTTATACTGAGCCGCTTCACAGGAGCATCGCAGGAGCTTCACGGGGCGCTTATTGTAAATCCCTACGACATTGAGCAGTCTGCGGATGCGATAAAGATCGCCCTCGAGATGGAGCCCGCCGAACAGTTTCAACGAATGAAACAAATGAGGCAGGCAGTATTGAAGAATAATATTTTTTACTGGGCTTCAGAACTGATAAGGACCATGACTGCAATTCAATCCTCAGAATAGGCAGCCTGCAAAATCACTGGTTCATAAGGAATTTCAGAAAATCAACAAATTCGTGACTATTCCTGACGGTGAAGTCCGAAATGTCTGCAAACTTGCCTATATGAATTTTAAGAGCCCGGTGGGGAAGAGCTTCAAACAGGTCCTCGTCAGTGACATCATCGCCTGCAGCCAGGATAAAATCGTAATTGTTGCAATCAAAGAGGTTGATTATCGCAGTTCCTTTTGTATAGTCTGAAGGCTTAACTTCAATGATTTTTCTTCCCTTCAATATTGTAAGGCTGTTCCTGTTGCAGGCAGGGGTGAGTTTTATTATAAGTTTCGCAACGCTTTTTTCAGCTAACCCTGTTTCCGATTTCCTGTAGTGCCAGACGACCGAATTTTGTTTTACTTCGATGCTGGAGCCTGTGGTGCTTTCGACAAAAGGCTTCATTATCGCGACAATCTCATCTTTCCAGGAAGTGTCGTTTTCAAGAGATTCCCATACGCCGTTGATCCTGTACATGGCGCCGTGCTCCGCAAAAAGCGAAGCCTTAAGGTTGCCAAATATACCCTCAAGAAAATCCCTGTGCCTGCCGCTTATAATTACAAGATCAAGGTTGACGATTGAGGACATCTTATCGAGAAGATGCAGGAGTCCTTCATCAGGAAGGGCTTTTGCTGGTTCACAGGCATATGGCACGAGAGTACCATCGTAATCGAGCAAAATTAATTTTTTCTGAGAGCGGCGGAAGGAATCTGCGATCCCTTCCGATGCTTCAGCATCAAGATATTTTGAGGATTGATCCTGTTCTGCCACTTTTATCTTGTTGTCGGGGATGCCTATTGAGCCGGTTTCTGATCGGCAATGATGGCAGCCGGAACAATGTTGCTTACGGCAGGTATGCTTTTAAGGTATGCGAAAATTGCTTTTAGATCTTCATCTGTAGCCTTTCCGATATTCTGCCATGGCATAGGAGGCAGAAGTGTCCTTGAGTTGGCAATACCTTTGAACTTTCCATCTCTGAGAGCCCTGATGAAATTTTCTTCTGTCCAGTTGCCGATGCCTGTTTGATCGGGTGTCAGGTTTGCACCAAATGAAACACCCCATGGGCCGGAAGCTGAAGTAAGGTCGGGGACAAACAAAATCCAGCCCTGCTTGAGAACCTGGGGATCTCCCTGCATGATGGTCCTGTCGGAAGGATACCCCGAAAGCATTAAATTCTTTATCACAACAGGACCTTGCGGCCCGTTCTCCTTGGGTGAATGGCAATCGTTGCAGCTTGCAAGATTTACAAGGTACGCACCTCTTTGTACAAGCTGTTCAGCTGTGGGTTCAGTTGATGCAGCCGGTTCCTGTTTTTCAGTTTTCAGATTGTTTTTGCAGCTGGTAAACAAGAGTCCTGAACAGATCAGAATAAATACGAATCCGATTAGATTTTTCATAAGAGTTGTTTTTTATTAGCGACGAGTTATGGAATGAAAGATCAAGAATTAGTCTAACACGAATAAAACAATAGTGAACAGGGAATGTTCTTATTCCGGGCAACGCAGTTTGAAAATATTTTCGTATTTTGCGCCCCTGTTTTTCAGGGAGAGATGCAGGAGTGGTTTAACTGGCACGCCTGGAAAGCGTGTGTACCTCAAAAGGGTACCGGGGGTTCGAATCCCCCTCTCTCCGCAACACCAATTGC
>JBLNAO010000389.1:0-3339 GCA_050259395.1 Chloroflexota bacterium | reverse complement strand
CATCCTAAAAGAACGGTGCGTGCTGTTATGTTCATGAACGAAGAGATGTCGGGAACTGGCGGCAGGAAGTATGCTGAAGTCTCAGAAAATGAAAGTATTGTTCATTATGCTGCTCTTGAATCTGACCGTGGAGTGATGAGCCCGCGCGGCTTCGGATTCGATGCCGATGGTGAAAGGCTCGCAAATCTGCAGTCTCTTGCCAGATGGTTCAAGCCATACTTCATTACCGATTTTGACAGGGGAGGAGGTGGGTCGGACATCTCACCTCTCAAAGCCCGCGGAGCTTTGCTTATCGGTTATATCCCCGACAGCCAACGGTATTTCTCATATCATCATGCAGCATTCGATACATTTGAACAGGTAAATATCCGTGAACTGCAAGCAGGTAGCGCAGCAATTGCCTCACTGATCTGGCTTATCGACCATTTCGATTATTAGACGCCCAGCAATTTTCTCCTGATTTCCACGGCATCGTCACCGCAGACCTCGCTGCAGCAATAACAACGGATGCATTTCCTGTCTGTCAGCATAATATAATTGTGGGCTGCAGCTGAAGGCTTAATTGCTTCAACCGGGCAGATCCTGATGCATTTATGGCACCCGGTGCAGTTCTGCCTGATGAAGACCGGACGGCGGTCGAATTTTCTAATAAATCCCACACGGTTCATCAGGAACTTTACCGAGATGTTGCTGAATCCTGAAAGAGGAATCCGTTTGAAATCATGCCTGATAAGAGAACCTAATTCAGGACCATCGTAAACAATATCATTCTCAGATTTCAGCCATTTCTTTCTGTGAAGTGCAATCCTCGAAGTCGGAATGACCAAAGGATTATAGCCTGCTATCCTTGAGGCAGTCAGATCGAGCGCAAGCGGGTTTGTGGATCCGAAAAGCACGCCAAGCTTCACAGGTACTCCCCTGGCAGGTCCGGGACCCTCCATGCCTGTTATGCCATCCATAAGAAAGTAATCAGGTGTAACAGCTTCATTCAACTGGACAAGCAATTCACTGAAACCCTCGCGGTCGTGATGCAGGGCATGCTGTTTAGTTTTATTGAATGCCGGAACAAGGCCGAGTGTGTTCTTGACGGCTCCTGTAAAATAGACAAGCTCGTGGTTCTTGAATTTGGGCATCGATATGATCAGGTCCACCCTGTCAACTATCGATGCTACTTTTATCTTTCCCTTTTTCAGGGTTTTCTCTATCGGATCTTCCGTGAAGTTGATCCATCCTGCACCGGTTCTTTTACAAACATCTTCAATTCCCGATTTGGTCGGTTTGAACTTGCCCGTGTGTATGGCAGGAGAATCACCGATGACTACTGCAGCGCCCTCACTCTGAAGGAATTTTACCATTGCCTCGACAACAACCGGGTGTGTGCTTATGCATCTGGAAGGATCATGATCGCTCAGGATATTGGGCTTTACAAGCACTTTTTTACCCTTTACATCCGGGCCTTTGGTGACAGAGTAAATTTCCCTGATCAGCGCTTCAACCTCCACCGGATCATATCCGGCACATTTCCTAACAGCTATTGTATTGTTCATGCAGTCTGTTTAAAGGCACCAAATATACTAATTGCAGGGAACTATTTCCGGAGTATTATTTCCTTCAGGATTTCTTCATAATGGCTGACGATATTCACGGAAGCTCCTGAAAAATCGTTTGTGATAAAGGCAAATACCATTTCCCTGCCCGACATTGTGGTGAAGTATCCAGCGTAGCTTCTGACCCTGGTCATCGACCCGCTTTTTGCCTTTAAGCGGCCCGAAAATACCTCATCCCTGAAATAATTCTTTAATGTCCCTTCTTTACCGGCATCCGGAAGCGAGTTCAGATAATCGTCAAAGTATTTTCCCTTTTTTTTCATGTGAATGAGTAAGGAAGCCAGTCCACGGGCATTTATTGAATTGGCCGGTGAAAGACCGCTGCCGTCAACTATAAACATGCCCTGAATGCCAATGCTGTCCAGGAATGAGTTTATTATTTCTAATCCATTTTCAGCCGATCCACTACCGGTGATTTTTTTTCCAAGCTCCTTTACAAGATCCTCTGCATACAGGTTAATACTCTCATGATTAAGAACTTCTACGATCTCTGATAGTTCAGGTGAAACATATTCAGAGATCTTGGTATACTCATATACAGGTTCTTTTTTTTCAATCCTGAAAGTTGATGGCTTACCCTTAACCTTAATTCCGGCTTCCCTGATTTTTTCGTCCATTATCCTTGCAAAAAGTAAAGGTGGATCCGGTATGGATGCACCCAGGACAAAATCGTTCTGCATTACGGGGATAGCGCCTGAAATCCAGCCTGAATTACCGTAGGGTGCTGCAAATACATACCCCCTGTCTGTTGATCCCTCAGCAACAAGGTTGTTTTTTAGGTCATAAATGCATTCTTCAGGTACAATGCGCGTTATTTCAGGTTTAGTACCGGTCGAAGATGTATTGAAGTGAATATCGTATGAGTTGTCAAAAATCGAAGCGCCATAAACGCCTGCCCCGTAATAATTTCCAAGGTCTTCCCATGTCCAGCGGGATGGGACAGGAAGATAATCGAAATAAGAATCGTCAGTGATTATTTTCCCTGTCACCTTCTTTATTCCTGTTATCTTCATTTTATCAACCCATCTTACCGGGAAATCACTGTAAATTCCTGCAAAATGGGATGAGGCGAATGCAGGATCGCCACCGCCCCTGATGATTATATCTCCTTTCAGCAAGCCGGATTTACTCAGTGTGCCGGTATATCCGAATGATGTGGTGAATGTATGTCGGGGACCAAGCATCTCGAGACCAACCGCTGTAGTGACAAGCTTCAGGACCGATGCCGGTGTGAGGCTTTTAACAGAATTGACATCAAGGACAGCTTCGCCTGAACCTGCATCAGCAACATATAAAGAAAATGAGGCATGTGTCAAAGATGTGTCGGCAATAAAGCTGTCAAGTGCCTGGGGGAAGGCGGTTAAAGGAAAGAAAAACAGGAACAGGAAAAGTATTCTTCTCATTTCAGTTCCGGTTTGTTCTGTTCCAGTGTTGAAAGAAGCCCGCATGCAGCCTGGATGTCCTCGCCTCTGCTGGCCCTAACGGTTGTAATGATTCCTTTTGCGTTCAGTGCATCCCTGAACCTGATGGTATCAGATTCATCAGGACTGTAAAATTCCGATCCCTCTATCTTGTGAAATCTTATGATGTTGATCCTGCATTTAATTCCGTTGAGGATTCTGGCAAGCTCTTTAACGTGGCGCGGAGTGTCGTTGATGCCTTTGAAAAGTATGTACTCAAATGAGATTCTTCGCTGGCTGTTCATCTCGAAATTCCTGATGACCGAAAGAAC
>JBLNAO010000388.1:0-3359 GCA_050259395.1 Chloroflexota bacterium | reverse complement strand
ACATACATAGACACGCCGTATTTCTCAAAATAAGCAGCTTTAATAAACCTTGTGCTCATCTGCCTGGCGTCTCCTATCAGGGAAAGAGTGGCCGAATTGCCTACCGGAATGCCATGCTCGTTTTTTGGCTTCCCCGTATTGAACTGTGTTCCATGCCATGCAACATAACCTACCGCTCCTCCCAGGAAAATACGTGTTCCCATGCCTATTGTCCTCAGATCAGGGTCATTAAGCAGCGGGCTCAGCTCTCCGGAAGTCGCAAAATTGGCATTCCCCAGTGCAGGAAGCAGAGTTCCCATGTAGGTGTACTTTATCTTTGGAGTGCTGTTCACGGCCACGTTGTAGTTCTGGTAAGCATTTCGCGGGTTGAACATCGTGAATTCATTAATTGAATCCTTGTTGATCAATGTACTGATCTCTGTTCTTGGATAGCAGTCAGTCCCCTTGGCAGACGCATGCAGCATGACATCTTTGCCTGCAATCAGATCCTCGATCACGTGCGCTCCGCCATAAGTATCATGAGGGTTGGCCGTTTCAGTGGCGCCTATATAGGCATCGACGGCCGCGACGCCTCCGTAAGCAGGCACGTTGTTAAGAGTTATCTTCTCCATCCTGATGGGAGGAGAAGGATGCCCGAAATTGATGAAAGCTCCCGATGAGCACATCGGGCTGAAAGTGGCAGTTGTGACCACATCCACCTTCCGCGCTATTTCGGAATGACTGGCTTCAGCCGACATGGCTGTAACCTGTTCAGCCGTAAGAACGACAGCCTTTCCGCTGCGGATCTTCTCGTTGATCTCCTCTATGGTTTTCTTTTTTGTCATTTAGATAAGGATAAAAACCTTCAAATGAAGAAATTGATATTCAGAAACAAATAAATCAATATTTCGGAACACTTGCAAGCGAAAATCACCCTGAAAGATCACCTTTTATACACCGGCATTCGGAGATATTATTCTGAACAATACTGTTCGCTTTCGTGTATTATAATAGTCTACAGTCAATTTGTATTTATTCATTTTAACAGAAAGTCAATGAAACACCAAATCAAGCAGTTGGTATTGTCGGGAATGCTGCTGTTCTCTGTTCCTGTCTTTGTTAATGCACAGATGGGAAATGCCGGCCGTGAAACGGCTTTGATCGAGGATACCTATACGGGAAAGTGGAAGTTCGAGGCTCCTGATGCACCTGAAGGTTCAACCAAGGGAGAAATCGAAATAAAACCTGATGCAGTAATAATGACCTTTAATGATGCGATAGAGTTTCCATCGGACTGGATAAAAGTCAAAACTGATTCAATAATCTACCAGACTAATTTCGATGCTGCAAAAGTCGTTTTTTCATTGAAGATAATCAATAAGAACATGATGACCGGGAAAGCAGTCTGGGAGGACGGCGAAACCTCATTTACAGTCACAAAAAATCTTGGGGTTAAATTGTAAGGATGCTATCGGAGAAAAAAATATCGGTAACCTGCTAAATGAATTCGCCGGTTACCGATATAAAATTAATCCTGTTCTACTTATTATAAGGAGCAGTAACTTTTTTCAGGAGTGCAATGGTTGCTTTAATGCCTTCATCCTCACTCAGCTTGTTGCCTTCATATTCCACATCGATGTAGCCTTTGAAACCTGAATCTGAGATGATCTTCATCATCTTCTCATAATCTATCTGCGATTCATTGCCATTTTCGTCGAAATCGTGAGTCTTTCCGCTAACTCCTTTTGCATACGGCATCAGGTCCTTCACTCCCTGGTAACGATCATATTCATAAAAATTGCCAAGATCGGGCAACGTGCCGCAGTTGGGCCTGTTGACAGTCTTCATAATCTCGGCCAGCCATTTGCCATAAGATGAATTACCGCCATGGTTTTCAACGATAATATTGATTCCATAATCCGCGGCATAGGCAGACAATTTGCCAAGGGCATCTATTGCAGCAGCCTGCATCTGTCCCATTGTTCCGGCTCCTCCGGCGTTCACCCTTATTGAATGGCAACCCAGGAATTTGGCAGCTTTTACCCATTTGTAATGATTCTCGATGGCTTTTGTCCTTCTGGCAACCGACGTATCTGCAAGGTTTCCTTCACCATCGACCATTATGATAAGGCTCTTCACTCCATATTTGTCGCACTGGTTTTTGAGCTGTGTCAGATATTCGGTGTCCTCCGCCTTGTCCCTGAAGAATGTCGAAACATATTCAACAGCGTCGAGCCCGTAAGTTTCCTTTGCGATCCTTGGAAAATCCATGTTTGTCAGGAGACCTTTTCTTATTGACCGGTTGAGGGACCATTCGGCAAGGGAGATCCTGTAAACAGGCTGTTGAGCTGATAAGGTTGTGCCCAATGCTATAAGGAGCATTGCTGATAATAGAGATTTTATTTTCATATCAAAGAATTAATGGTTGAGAACCAAAGGTAATGTTTCTTCATTAAATTCTTTGAATGCAGCAATAAAGTTGATCATATCTGACTCAGCTTGAAAGAGACAGGAAGTATATACCACACCGGAACAGGTTTGCCTCCCTGCTTCCCGGGTTTGAAAGGGGGAAGCATTGAAACAACTCTTGTCACCTCCTTGTCAATTTCAGGATCTACGCCCTTCAGGATGCTTATCTGGCTAACCCCGCCTGAGGCTGTAACACAGAATTTCACAATCACTTTCCCCTGGATGTTGTTCTCCACAGCAATGTCGGGATACACAACATGATCGTACACAAATTTCAGAAGTGCAGTCTGACCTCCCGGAAACGAGGGATCCTCCTCCACCTTCACGAATGGCTCGGGCTCTGCTTCTTCTTCCTGAATCTCAGGCCTGACTTCCACCGGTATATCCGTCACATCTTCATTCTTCACAGTTTCCTCAGCTTCATCCGCTGTAAGAAGCAGGAATGAATCCTCAGGTTTCACAGAATCTACAATGACGGGAGGAATATACTTGGCCTGCTGCACAACATCCACCGGCGGAGGAGGTGTCTCCGGGGCTCTTAGCTGCTCAACATCCTGATCAATGCTGGTCATAACGATGCTCTCGATCTGACGTTCAGTCCGGCTGTCTGACTGCCCGTTCGATTTCATCTTCAGATATGGTATCATTATGCTGAGCACCGCCAGGGCAACAGCAACAATGACTGAAAACGAAACATGCCGGGTGTAATTTTTCCGGAGCACGTATGCTCCATACTCTTTGTTCCTCGATTCGAATACTATTTCATCGAATGCAGGTACTCTTGTTAATGCTTTGAATGTTCCCATGGCCTTGAAGTTTGGTTACATTCAAATATATAACTATTTTATTAGTTTTGCAACTAATTATTTAATTATTTTTTCGAATATATGCTATTATTAAATCATATCCCT
>JBLNAO010000387.1:0-5428 GCA_050259395.1 Chloroflexota bacterium | reverse complement strand
GCCTTCCTGGGTGAAGCTCGACCAGGCCAGATTCCCTCTTGCAAAAGATGAGAACGGCAGAAAACTGAATGTACTTTCCACTCTTTCCACTAATTCGAGGGACGCTGATGCCAAAGCATTTGCCGCCCTGATGCGGCACATAAGACAGATTGATTCAGTAAATCACACCGTATTACTGATGCAGGTTGAGAACGAGATCGGCACGCTCGGCACCAAACGTGATTACAGCGAAATGGCGAACCAGGCCTTCAGCGGGCAGGTGCCTGCTGAACTTACGGCATACCTCGGAAAGAACAGGGAAACAATACACCCGGGAGTTCTTGAAGCATGGTCAAAAATGGGCTCCGGGAAACAAGGAACATGGGAAGAAGTATTTGGCAAGGGAACACTTATGGATGACTGGAAAGGAATGTCATACCTTACCGAAGAGCTGTTTATGGCCTGGAATTATGCACGTTATGTAGGTGAAATAGCCCGTGCGGGAAAAGCTGAATACGATATTCCCATGTATGTCAATGCATGGCTCAAGCAACCCGGGAGAAGCGGTCACGCGCCGGGCAACTATCCAAGCGGCGGACCCACACCCCAGACACTCGATGTCTGGAGGGCTGCTGCCCCTGCCATCGACTTCATAGCACCCGACATCTATGTTACAGATCAGTTCAGGTATGTATGTGAGCAATACACGCTTTCGGGCAATCCGCTATTCATCCCTGAGACTACCGGCGATGCAGCTTCTGCATCCAGGGCATTTTACACATACGGGAGGTTCAGCGCAATGTGCTATGCTCCTTTCGGAATAGACGGTAATGGCCTTGTCGGAGCTGATGTGAACAATGCAGCAGACATTAAAAACGCGTACGGCACCCTTCGCCAGATCGCGCCTTTCATACTGAAATACCAGGGTACTGAGAATATTGCAGGGCTTCTTGCGGATGAAAATTCAAGAATTGACTCGGTAACCATCGGAGGTTACAAGATAATGGGGATGCTGGGAAGAAGACTCGATCCTGCTTCCATGGGGATGCCTGGCAGCCCGACACAGGAGGCTGGTCCAAAAAAAGCCGGGGGAGCTGTTATCATCAATACAGGTCCGGGTGAATTCATCATCGCGGGAAGAAACCTTTTTCTTGGATTCTCGACGAACGTTCCCGGAGAGAAGGTCTCTTTCCTCTCACTCGAGGACGGCAGGTTTGAAGACGGCGAATGGATCGGGGGAAGGCGTCTCAACGGGGATGAATTCAGGGTCTTTTTGCCTGTTGACAGCAGTAAGATCTTCAAGCTGAGCCTGTACAAATACTGATACTTAAAACATTTATGCTTAAAACCCTTTTTTTTGTTGGAGCCGGGGGATTCCTTGGCAGCATATCGAGATTCTTAGCATCCAGATTCATCCAGAACAATGTTGAATCAGCATTTCCCTACGGAACTTTTTTTGTCAATATAACAGGTTGTTTTTTGATAGGCGTGATTTACGGCTTTTCGGAAAAAACACCCTCTTTCCCTGCCGGATGGAAGCTTTTTCTGACCGCAGGCTTCTGCGGAGGCTTTACAACATTCTCAACCTTCGCCAACGAGAACCTTGCCCTTCTGAGGGACGGTGATATTTTCCAATTCATGCTGTATACAGTTCTCAGCGTTATCCTGGGAATTTCTGCCACATTTTTCGGAGTCATGATCACTAAAGTACTTTAAAGATGAAGACAGGTGATAAAGCAAAAAGATTGAGGATCTATCTGAGCTCCACCGACAAGCTTGGACATACCTCACTGTACGAGGCAATAATATTTTCTGCCAGGGAGAACGGGATAGCTGGCGCCACGGTGATAAAAGGAGTAATGGGTTATGGCGCAAGCAGCGAGATCTACAGCAATAAGATCTGGGAGATTTCTGAAAAAGTGCCGCTTATCGTGGAAATCATCGATTCACCTGAAATAATTGATGCTTTCTATGCTACGATCAAACCCTTTTTCGGGAAAGCAGGAAAAGGACACATTATTACTATGGATGAGACAGTCATATTGTCCCACCAAGCGGGAAATAAGTGACTACCACAGTCTCAGTGCATGGCAGGAATTTTCAGGCATAAATCTTAATTTGATGAACAGGTATAATAATGCAGATTAACAGACGTTTGACTTTCTGAAAGTTTTTGCTATTTTTGCATCTCACTTAGATCTGCATGCTTCCTTTCAGTTCGATAACATCAATTGTCCCATTGTTCATCCTTGGCTTTGCGTACTTTATCTATTTCGGCGCATCAGTCCTTTCAAAACATGTGCCACAGACAGAGGATTCAGGCAGGGACAAAAATATCGTTAAGACTGTAAGCAACAGTGAATCAATAACCTATACCGATTACAGGCTTGCATCAGTCGATCAATCCTGCGAACCTGAGCCGTCATTCGATTTTTCATTAAAGGATATTTCCTGTATTATCCTGCATCAGGCTCCGCATGGAAAACCTGTACCTCTGCACAGGGTTTCTCAATTCTCTCCCAGGCCTCCCCCTTTATTCTGATTCAGACCTTGACGGGCTTTTTAGTCCGTACAGCGCCAAATTATTTTTTCTGAATCAGCCTGGTATTTCAATCAGGCAATAAATACCATTTTAAAGCAAAATGAAAAAAATACTTCAGATAGTTATTGTTTTCTCAATTACCCTTCATGCCTATCCTCAGGCTCAGCCTGAACTTGCCGACACCAGCAGATGGATGTCGCGTGAGCTCCAGGAAATTGTAATCAAGGCCTCGAAGGATAATGTGACTCATAAAACCATACCCGCATCGGTATCTGTAATCCCGTCTGAAATGATCAAGGAATCAGGAATACGTTCCCTTAATGATCTTTCAGGAACAGCCCCGAACTTCTATATGCCTGATTATGGTTCCAAGCTAACATCTCCTGTCTACATCAGGGGCATAGGATCAAGGATCAACTCCCCTTCAGTTGGTCTTTATGTTGATTATGTGCCGTATTTCGAAAAAGCCGCGTTCGATTTCGACTTTTTCGATATACAGCGCATTGAAGTGCTGCGCGGGCCCCAGGGAACATTGTTCGGCAGGAACACGATGGGCGGGATTGTAAATATAGTCACAACATCCCCGATGGATTACCAGGGGAGCCATATCAACATGTCGGCAGGCAATTACGGAAGTTACTCCATTAATGCAGGACATTACGGCAAGGCAGGAGATAAGTTCGGTTATTCACTGGCGGCGAATGCCCTCCACAATGACGGGTTTTACAAAAACATGTACACCGGCAACCAGGTGGACAGACTTAATTCCTATGGTCTCAGGAACAGGCTGATATACGAATTATCCAAAAAATTCACAATCGAGAATATTGCAGGTTTCGAATCCAGCAGGCAGGGAGGATACCCATATTCGATCTTTAACGATTCACTCAACGTTGCCGAAAAGATCAACTATAACCAGTTCAGCTCATACGACAGGGATCTTTTTTCAGATGCCCTTCTGGCACGGTACACAGGCAGAAATTTCGAGATAATGTCTACCACTTCGTTCCAGTATCTTAACGACAGCCAGAAAATTGACCAGGACTTTACTCCCGATTCCTTATTTTTTATAATCCAGAACTCCAGGCAAAACATGTTCTCGCAGGAGATTGTGGCACGGTCATCCGGGAAAAGCAGGTATAAATGGCTCTTCGGGGGGTATGCTTTCAGCCAGGCATTCAATAATGCCGTCGACGTGGATGCGTATGCCCAGGTCATGAATTATCTGAAAAAGTATGACCACCGGATAATGGGAGCCGCAGTGTTCCATCAGTCTTCGATCACAGACTTCCCGGTGAAAAACATGACACTGACAGCAGGCATAAGGTTTGACACCGAGCTCGACAGGATGGATTATTTTTATGACAGGACTCTCAGAGGGAAATATGCACTCCTTGCCGATACGCTCTATCCCGAACTCAATTCAATGGAGGTCCTGCCGCGTTTTGCAGTTAATTACAAGCTTAAGAACAGCAACCTTTATGCAGTTGTGGCGAGAGGTTACAAGACCGGTGGATTCAATTCCACTTTCGAGCGCCCTGAAGATCTCAGGTTCGATCCGGAATACAGCTGGAATTACGAGTCCGGCATAAAAACATCATTGCTGAACAACACTGTATACACTGATTTATCAGTATTTTACATTGACTGGAAGAACCAGCAGATCTACCAGACCGTGCCGAGCGGACGCGGATCGATGCTGAAGAACGCAGGCCATTCAGTCAGCAAAGGAGTTGAATTCTCGCTTAAAACAGCGCCGGTCAGAGGGTTCGATTTTATGGTTTCATATGGTTACACCGATGCAAGATTCATAAAATACGTTATGAACTCCAAAGTGAATTATGATGGCAATTACCTTCCTTATGTACCAAGGCATACCTTTTCTGCCCAGGCTGGCAAAACCATTACAATTCACAATTCAAGTCTTGCCGACCAGGTCAGGCTGAGTGCAATTTACCGTGGAGCCGGTAAAATATTCTGGGAGGAAGAAAACCTCAACAGCCAGGCTTTTTACGGCCTTCTCGATGCAAGGCTCTCAATTGTCCGCGATTGGCTCCAGTTTGACATCTGGGCTAAAAACATACTGAATACCCAATATTCGGCATTCTTTTTCGAAGCGTTGGGCAACAAGTATGTTCAAACCGGAAAACCCGCACAGTTCGGTGTTAACGTCTCATTAAAGTTCTGAAATGAAAGAAAAAAACTGGGTCAAATTTCCTGTTCTCTTCAGCCTTTACATTGCTCAATCTATTCCGATGAGCTTCTTCTCGACGGTGGTGCCGGTCATTATGAGGCAGGAAAAATATTCCCTTGAATCGATCGGGCTGATGCAGCTTGTGAAGCTTCCCTGGATAATAAAGTTTTTATGGGCTCCCCTCGTTGACAGCAAGTCAAAGAACCCGCGCCAACTACGGAATTGGATTCTCTTCTCAGAGCTTTTCTATGCGGTTGTAATCCTCAGTATCGGTTTATTTGACCTTCAGACTGATTTCAGGCTTATAGTCATCCTGATGGTGGTTGCCTTCCTTGCATCCGCGACACAGGATATAGCCGTCGATATTTTTGCGATCCTCCAGCTCAGGCCTGAAGAAAGGAGCCTCGGCAACAGCATGCAATCTGCCGGGAGCTTTGTGGGAACCTTGTTTGGCACCGGGGTGCTCCTGATTGCATATCATTATTTTGGATGGACAAACCTGCTCGTCATACTGTCGCTTTTTGTGGTGTTCGCCGTTGTTCCTGTCATGCTTTACAGGCGGCCGGCTGTTTCAGGGAATGAGCAGAAACCCGTGATAAGCATGAAAGAGATCGGGCTCTTCTTTGCAGGGAAGGGAAAACACAAACGCGTTCTTATCCTTATTTTTTATTATTCCGGTTTAATCGGGATTCTTACTCTTCTAAAGCCCTTCC
>JBLNAO010000386.1:0-22594 GCA_050259395.1 Chloroflexota bacterium | reverse complement strand
CTGTGCCAGGATTTCCGGTAAAAAAAAGCATAGGCCTCCTCCTTGATCCGGACAAGGCTGAAGGAGACTCGCTCGATAAGATCATCCGGATTGCTGAGGATTGCCGTACTGATTATATACTCGCAGGTGGCAGTCTTGCATCAAAAAACATAGATGACCTGATTTCCGGCATCAAGACCAGAAGCTCAATACCTGTTGTGTTATTTCCCGGAAATCTCCTCCAGCTCAGCATGAAATCAGACATAATCATGCTGCTGTCTCTCATTTCAGGCAGGAATCCTGAATATCTTATCGGGAATCACGTTATTGCAGCTCCATTTCTTAAAAATTCCAGGGAGAAGATAGTTCCTGTTGGATACATCCTGGTGAGCTGCGGAAACAGGACATCGGTTGAATACATCAGTCAGACCGAGGCAATACCTGCAGATAAAACAGACATAGTTGTTGCCACGGCGATGGCAGGTGAGATGCTGGGCATGGGAATGATATACCTCGAAGCCGGGTCAGGGGCAACGTCTCATGTTCCGGTAAACGTTATCAGTTCTGTGCGGCAGAATATCAGAGTACCGCTTGTTGTAGGTGGCGGGATAAGGAAAACAGAAGAAGTTGAAAATATATTCATGTCAGGAGCTGATCTGATTATTCTCGGGAACGGATGTGAAGAAAATCCCGGGTTCCTCAAAAAAGCATGTTCAGTAAGGGATAAACTTCGGAATCCTCTCGTCTGAAAATACCGGATCTATCTGAAGAGCTCGAACATCGGCTCACCTGAGCAGGCATTCGGATATGGCACTTTACAGAGCGACGATAATGTTGCAGCAATGTCGGTCATATTTACCTTCCGGCTGACAGTGGATCTGTTTACCGTCCAGCCATACCAGATGAGAGGAACATGCGAGTCATACTCCCAGGGGGAGTTATGGTCGGTAATATAATCTCCCTCTTTCTCGACCCATCCCGGATTAAGTGTAATGATTACGTCGCCCGATCTTTGTGGATTAAAATTATTGATGATACGCTTGAGGTTGCCGCTGCTGTAATCGTTGGCCTCGAAAGCCGCATAAGGATAGGCGGCAGAAACACCGCTGAACTGGACAAGGAAACGTGCAACTTTCTTCTGCACTTCGTCGAGTGAAAGACGTGCATCCTCAATTAGTGTCCTGTTCAGGAAGATCTGTCTCTCTGAATATCCTTTTACCCAGTCACCTTCGCCATAAACTGCATTGAGATAAGTCCTGAGCAGCTGCAATGCCTGGTTCTGAAGGAAATAGCCAGCCGGAATGCGGTTTGTGGAAAGCACTTCCGGGATTTCACAAATACCGTGGGCAGATGTAAAATATATGAGGACATTTCTTTTCCCGATTTTTTCATTCACGTAATCAAGAAGGTGCTTTATCTCATCATCAAGCCTCAGAATAGCATCACCCATTTCAACCGATGATGGACCAAACCGGTGCCCTATATTGTCTGTGGCAGAATAGCAGATAGACAGATAATCGGTATTGTCATCCTGTCCAAGCTGCTCGTTTTCAATGAGTTTTAAAGCAAAATTTGTTGTAAGGGTATTTGCGAAAGGGGTTTCTCTGATCAGTGAAAAATCCTTTTTAGTGCCTGAGCCCCACCGTGTCCTCAGCTTTTTCAGATCGTATGGGAAATAATTCACGCCATTAAAGCCTGATTCATACTTGTTCGAATCGGGAAGGCAATCTGAATAATTGGATGGCGGGCTGAAAAGATTCCACACCCCGTTCAGAAATGACTCCGGGTAACTCATTGCATTGTAATCATTTACCCAGCCCGGAAGCTGGCTGATATAATATGAGGATGTCATCCAGGTGCCTGTCGTGTTATCGAACCAGTATGCTGCATTAGCTGAATGTCCTGCGGTAAGTATCGAGGCTACCTCACTCATTCCGACACCGAAAACACTGGCCTTTTTCTTTGAAGCCATTGAAAGCTCGTCTGAGAAAGCAGAAGCCTGAAGGTTCAGCGGCGAGTGCAGCCCTGATTCATAGCTCCCTCCCACCGGGTTAACACTAACATCTTTGGTGGCATTGATAAGCTCACTTCTGAGGGGTACGTACCAGTTATCAGATGTTATCCCGTGAAAAGAAGGCTCAGCGCCGGTAGAGATAGTTGCGTGACCCGGAGCCGATTGTGTAAGCATATACTCGAACGAGGCATTTCTGAAATATGTGCCTTCGTTTATAAGCCTCTTGATCCCGTTTTCACCCAGCCTGTCCCTGAATCTTTCGAGCTGATCGAACTTTAGCTGCTCAACAACTATCCCTATAATGAGTTTTGGTTTATCGGGTGGTATATATGCCCCCTGCCCCGATAACCGTGTAATAGAAAACATTATTAATGCAAATATGCCTAAACCCGTTTTTACAAATCTTTCTCTCTCCATATCAACCCTTTTGACCTGGTAAAATTTCCTATATAACGTTATTGCTGCAGTAAGATTGCTGTCTGCAAAAATAACACTTTTACAGGCTCATCCTTATTGTTACTTAATGATTAAGAATCTTCCGGTAAGTGAAGAATTTGTCGCTCTGTTTGTGAAAACAATTATGTATGCCCCGGAAGGAAGTGCTGAAATATTAACAGTTAATGGAGTATTTATCTGTGTCTCAACCTCATAATTTCTCAGAAGCTTTCCAGTGATATCATATATTCTGATCTCTGCAGGCCCTGTAAAATCGTTGGTGAGATCAGCTTTCAGAACGGTTGATGCAGGATTGGGATACAGAAGAGGATAACGCATCACCGATTCGCTTACCGGTGTCAATCTCAGGTCCAGATCGATTCTTTCAAACCGCTGTACAGTGATGCTTTTTACAATTGTATCCCTGTACCCCCTGGCAGTTATTGACATGTTGTAAGTTCCGGGTGGAACCATTCTGATGAAACTTCCTGTGAGAGTATCTGAGTAAACATGCGAGCTGTCCCTGTCATAACCTGCCAGCTTGATTCTGGCAGCGACAGGTCTCATATCGCTGTTACTCAATATCTTGCCATGTATTCCATACAGAGCATTCTGCAGATATCCGAGGAGTGACCTGTAATTGCTCTCCCATAGCTTCAGCAATCGCGAAGGAGGTGTTATATACGCTGAATCAAGCTCGATCGTCACTTCCCTTCCCTGGAGCTCCCATGTTATATAGTCCTGTCTGCCGCCATAGATGACGTACCAGTCTGCTCCCCTGACGACACCGTTATTTTCAGCAGTCATATAACCGGGTTCACCATAGCGGTGCACTGTATCGGCATATGCCCTGCTGATATCGTAAAACCAGCGGTCATCAGCATGCAGCCGGTCTCTTATTTTCAGGCCGTTACGGGCATAAGCATCCCAGGGGTAATTAACAACTTCAGACCCTGAGTGAAAGTTTGCGGAGAGAACAAAACGATGTTCCCCCAGGAAGTTCACCATGTCGTGTGTTTCTTTTTGCTGAGTTTTGGTCGAACTATAGGGGAACAACGGATCAGGAAAATTCCTGTTCAAATCTATCTCGTTGGCATTGAATCTTGTCGGAAGGCTGATGATATTACCTGCCCTGTAAGTTCCGTCGGGATTTGCCAGGGGATTTATCCAGATTTCAAGATTGGTGATAAGGTTCCTGACCACCGGATTAACATCATAGCCTTTCAGGAGGTAATCTGCCAGGTGAAGCATTAGAATAAAACCTCCTGTTTCATCGCCGTGAATCGTGGAGGAGTAAAACACTTCAGGTTCATCCTCATCCGACCCTGCATTATCGGATATCTTAAGGGCCAGTACAAGCTTTCCGTATATACTAAGACCTATAGTGTCGAGCCTGCACAATGAAGGATACTTTTCTGTAAAACCTTTCAATATTTCCAGATACTGATCGTACGTTGGATAAGTATCCCATTGAAGAACACCAGATAAACCTGCTGTACCGGTGATTCCTTTTATATCGAATGGTTCAATAATCCTGTACTCGTAATTCTGCCTGATGAACAGATCGAGAGTGCGGGGTGAAATCCTCACCTTTGCAACATCACCATGAACAGATGAAACGGAAAAGTTACGGCTCAAAAAATCTTTTCCGGCGATGCTTTGAACATTGACAATGACCTCAGCCTGGCCATCTTTCTTAACCAGTTCCCGCAGCCTTTCATCAGTATGATCCTGGGAAAAAATCCTGATACCGGAAGATAAGAGAAGTAAAATCAGTATCAGTGAACGGTATGTCATAAAGACATTATACGTTAAACCTTATATGAAGAATGTCGCCGTCTTCAACAATATAATTTTTCCCTTCGATGTAAAACTTCCCGGCTTCCTTACACGCATGTTCAGAACCAAGGGTAATAAAATCACGATACTTCATTACCTCCGCCCTTATGAAGCCGCGTTCAAGATCGCTATGGATGACCCCTGCCGCCTTCGGTGCATTCATTCCTTTCCTGATAGTCCAGGCCCTGATCTCCATTGGTCCGACGGTAAAGAATGTTTGCAGGTTAAGCATTTTATAGGCTGCTCTCACAAGCTTGTCAACTCCGGGCTCATCAAGGCCTGCATCCTTCAGAAAATCAGGTCGGTCTGATGCATCAAGGTCCGCAATTTCTGCTTCAACTGCACCGGCAATAACCAGCATCTCTGCATTTTTATCCTTCAGGAATTCTTTAACTTTGTCTGTGTGCCTGTTGCCAGTTACAGCAGATTCACCTTCCACATTGCATACGAACATCACCGGCTTCATCGTAAGAAGAAAAAGGTCGTCGATATATTTCCTGTCTTCGTCCTTTACTTCCAGCGTCCTGGCATTGCCGAAATTCTCGAGATGGGACCGGTATTCATTCAATACCTCGACACCGTGTTTGGCATCCTTGTCACCTGTTTTGGCAGCTCTGCCAAGACGCTCGATCTTTTTTTCAACTGATTCCAGGTCCTTCACCTGAAGCTCAAGGTCTACAGTTTCAAGGTCGCGGACCGGGTCAACAGACCCGTCAATATGAGGCAGGTTCTCATCATCAAAGCATCTGAGAACATGTATGAGCGCATCAGTATTCCTGATGTCGGCCAGGAATTTATTCCCCACGCCTTCACCCTTGTTCGACCCTTTTGCCAGTCCCGGAATATCGACAATCTCAACCGTTGTATGAACGATCCTGTCGGTCACCTGGTGTTTTTCAAGCTCATAGAGCCTTGGATCAGGAACCTGTACGACACCGATATTTGATTTTGTTGCGCTGAAGGCAAACGCATTTGTTTCGCCTTTTGTATTTGAGATACAGTTGAAGATAGTCGTTTTTCCGACGTTTGTTATTCCTATTATTCCACACTGAAGAGCCATCAGGGATGAGTTGATTAGAGTGCAAATTTATTATAATTAGGGGGATAATGCAATATAAGTGACTAGAGTGAGATAAAGTGACTAGTGAACTAAAGTGAGCCAGAGTGAACTTGAGTACTTAGAGTTATGGTAATTATTAAACCTTTAGTATCTTTTCGTATCAAAGAGTAAAATGATTTTCGTTTGGGAAATCCTGAGGTAAAGATCACTGAACTGCTAAAGGCTGATCATGAAAAGGGATTCAGGCTTGTGGTTGAAACATACAGTCAGAAGCTGTACTGGCATATCCGCAGGCTTGTCATTCTTCATGAGGATGCCGATGATGCACTGCAGAACACTTTCATTAATGCGTGGAAAGGATTGGGAGAGTTCAGAAGTGAGAGTTCCCTTTACACCTGGCTTTACACTATTGCAACCAATGAGGCGCTGGCACTTATCAATAAAAGAAAAAGGGACAGGTCTGTCTCTCTTGACGAACTCAAGGATTATTTTGAAAGCTCGCAGGAAGGCAGCACCTGGTTCGATGGTGATGAATACATGGTGAAGCTTCAGAATGCCATTCTGAAGCTTCCTGAAAAACAAAGAATAGTTTTCAATCTTAAATATTTTGAAGAAATGACCTATGAAGATATGAGCATAGTGCTGAAAACTTCTGAGGGAGCGTTGAAAGCATCTTATCATCATGCAGTGAAGAAAATCGAAAAAATGCTGGGTGACGATTAAACCTTTATTAACCAGGATCATCTCATAAATAATGGAAGAAGGAGGAAAAATAAGGCCAAATCCGTTCAAAGTTCCTGAAAATTACTTTGATGAGGTAAACAGAAGGATCCTTTCATCGACTGTGGACATCCCTGTGAAAAGAAAGATGCTGTCCGCCCCACAATTCCGTTATTTCCTGGCAATAGCAGCCTCAATTGCTGTTCTGATAACAACAGTTTATTTCCCGGTAAAGATTCTTGAAAAAAAGTCTGGTTCCCCCGGGGTTGCACAAATCATCATCAGCTCACCTGAAGTGCTTCTCGATGAGATTGACCTTCTTACACTTGAAAACAGCGCTGCAGGTTCTGTCTTTGAGCAAAAACCCGATCTGACTAAAGATGAAATAATTGATTACCTGGTAGACGAAGACATTGACATATCGATGATATATGAAAAACTGTAAATTCCAAAGCATGAAAAGGACCATCCTGGTTCTGGCATTTTCCGTTTTTGTGATATTGACGGCAAGTCCCCAGAACAATGCAAACCGCGAAAAGCTTAACGCATATAAGATCGGCTTCTTTACAAAGAAGCTTAATCTAACTTCATCTGAAGCGCAGAAATTCTGGCCCGTTTACAACGAGTACCAGGCAGAAAAAATAAAAATTCAAACCGAACGGCTCGGGCTCATACGGACCTTCAACCAGGGTGAGAGTACTATGAGTGATGAGCAAATCCTGAGGCTGAGCGACAGGCTTGTGGAATCACAGGTGAAAGAAACTGAGATGGCTGTCAAATTCCATGGGATGCTGAAGCAGGTACTTCCGCCTGCAAAGGTGATACGTTACTACCAGGCTGAGAACCAGTTCAGGGTATTCCTTCTCAATGAACTGCAAAACAGGCAGCAGCAAAACAGGCCTTTGCGCGACACTGATCCTGCAGATCTTCCTGATCTATAAACTGAGCGGGTAAGTCCTGACAAATTCAACGGCTTTCGCTATCTCGCCGTACATCACTTTGTCATCATCAATGAATGAGATCTCGTTCCTGAAGGCTTCCACAAGCTTTTCAATAATATCGGAAGATCTGAGAGGCCTTCTGAATTCGAGAGCCTGAATTGCTGTGAAAAGCTCAATCGCAATTATCCTCTCGAGATTTTCTGCAACCCTCAGGAGACGTGTTGCTCCATTGGCACCCATGCTTACGTGGTCCTCCTGTTCGTTAGAGGAGGGGATAGAATCCACAGACGATGGTGTACACAACTGCTTGTTCTGGCTCACAATGGCCGCAGCAGTGTACTGGGGTATCATAAATCCGCTGTTCAATCCTGGATTTGCCACAAGAAATTCCGGCAGATCCCTCTGACCCGAAATAAGCCTGTAAACTCTTCTTTCAGAGATACTTCCTAATTCTGCAAGTGCTATTGCAAGGTAATCGAATACAAGTGCAAGAGGCTGACCATGAAAATTCCCTCCCGAAATGATCTGATCCTCATTGGGGAAGATCGTAGGGTTGTCCGTGAAGGAGTTGATTTCAGTGAATATTACAGAACGTGCATATGATATTGCATCCTTGCTGGCTCCATGAACCTGGGGGATGCACCTGAATGAATATGGATCCTGAACATGCGCCTTCGGACGCGATATAAGCTGGCTTCCGTTGAGAATCTTCCTGAAAAAGGCAGCTGTTGCAACCTGTCCCTTATGCGGCCTTATTGCATGTATCTTCTCAAAAAATGGATCAAGTCTGCCATCATAAGCTTCCAGTGAAATTGCTGCAGCGAGGTCGGCAAAAAGTGAAAGCCTTTCCGCTTTTTCGAGTGTATAGACACCATACGCGCCCATGAACTGCGTGCCGTTGAGCAAGGCCAGGCCCTCTTTCGATTTAAGCCTGACGGGATTCCAATTCAGCTCTTTCAGGACAATTGCCGAACCATGACGTTCGCCCTTCCACATAACCTCTCCCATTCCGAGGAGCGGCAACACAAGATGTGCAAGCGGCGCAAGATCGCCTGATGCACCAAGTGAACCCTGCTCATAAATGACCGGGGTTACTCCTTCATTGAAGAAGTCAATGAGGCGTTGCACAGTTTCGATCTGCACTCCTGACATCCCAAGGCTCATTGCATGTATCTTCAGAAGAAGCATTATTCTTACAATATCCTCCCTTACAACTTCGCCCGTTCCGCATGCATGCGACATGACGAGATTCTCCTGAAGCTGGTTCAACTGGTCCCTGCTTATGACCTTGTTATGCAATGATCCGAAACCTGTTGTGATGCCATAGATCGGGGTGGTTGTAGTCTCGAGCTTTTTATCGAGATATTCCCTGCATTTTCTTATGAGGGTTGCAGAATCATCTGAAAGCGATAGTTTCAGCCCTTTTGCAAGGACCTGCTTTATAGTCTCCGGCGTCAGTTCTGCCGGTGAAACTTCATGGACCATTATGAAATGTTTATGATAACTCAGTGAATACCGCCATCGGTTAGCTTTTCCTTTTTGATCTCTACCCGTGCAAACGCTTCGACATCCTTCAAAAGAATGGTTTTCTGCTCACCTGTCAGCATGAACTTTACGGTTACACTTTCATTATTTATCTCATCTGCCCCTGCCAGAAAGACATAAGGTATCTTTTTAGTATCTGCGTATGACATTTGTTTCTTCATCTTTGCTGCGTCGGGGTACAGTTCTGTTCTTATTCCGCAACTTCTTAGTGAATCCACAATTTTGAAACTGTAGTCAAGTTCATTCCCACCGAAATTTACGGCAAGCGCTTCCGTGGCTGACATGCCTGAACCATCGAACAGGTTCAGCTGGGTCATCACATCATAAATCCTGTCTGCACCAAAGGAGACTCCGACACCAGAAACCCCGGGAAGGCCGAATACACCTGTAAGATTATCATACCTGCCTCCCCCGCAGATGCTTCCCATTGCAACATCACGTGCTTTAACCTCAATTATGGCGCCGGTGTAATAATTCAGTCCTCTAGCAAGTGTAAGATCGAGTTCAACTCCTGCAGCTACTCTGTTCTTTCTGATATAGCCGAACAGCTCTCTGACTTCTTCAATACCTTTCATCCCGGTTTCAGATCCTGAAAAAACGGCAGACAGTTTCTCGAGCTTTTCGTCTGTCGTTCCGCTTAAAAGAATGATGGGCTGAAGTTTCGAAATTGATTCATCCGGCAGGCCTTTATCCCGGAGTTCGGCATTAACAGCATCAAGGCCGATCTTGTCAAGCTTGTCGATTGCCACAGTGATATCTGTAAGTTTTTCAGAATCACCGGTGTACTCGGCAAGACCGGCAAGGATCTTCCTGTTATTGATCTTAATATCAGCTGAAACCCTGAGTCTTTCAAATATTTTATCGATGATCTCAACAAGTTCATATTCATTGAGAAGCGAATCGCTACCTATAACATCGGCATCGCACTGGAAAAACTCACGGTATCTCCCCTTCTGCGGCCTGTCGGCACGCCACACAGGTTGTATCTGGTATCTTTTGAAAGGAAACGTGATTTCATCGCGGTGCTGGACCACATAACGTGCAAACGGAACAGTCAGGTCATACCTGAGGCCTTTTTCACAAATCCTGGAAGAAAGGGAGGATGTTTCTCTTTTAGTCAGCTCTTCGTCGCCGATCTTCGAGAGGAAGTCGCCTGAATTAAGTATCCTGAACAGGAGCTTATCACCTTCCTCTCCATATTTTCCAAGCAGCGTTGACAGATTTTCCATTGCAGGCGTTTCGATGGGCTGGTAGCCATAAAGCCTGAATACACTGCGTATTGTATCAAAGATATATTCACGTTTGAGCATCTCCTCCGCGGAGAAATCCCTTGTTCCTTTGGGAATTGATGGCTTTGAGGACATAGGAAGTCAGAAGATATATGTGAGGACAAAAGTAAGAAAAAAGTGCACTGGAGTGCCTAAAGTACTTAGAGTTTAAATAAGCACTTTAATACTCTAATACACTCTAGCGCACTCTGGCGCATTCAAAAGAACTTCTAATACACCTCCGGTACAAAAGTCTGATCAGTCACAGGTGGTCTCACATAAGCTACATCATGCTTCAGCGGCGGCAGCTTGAATGACTTCCGGGTAAGATCTTCATACGGTATCAGTGAGAGAAGATGTGTAATGCAATTCAAACGCGCCCGCTGTTTGTCATCGCCATGAACCACATACCAGGGAGCTTGTTTCGTATCGGTGAAAGAGAACATCTTATCCTTGGCCATTGAATATTCCACCCATTTATCTCTCGATTCTACATCCATCGGGCTGATTTTCCATCTTTTTGTTGGATCCTTGATCCTTTCCTGGAATCTTTTCTCCTGCTCATGGTCGCTCACCGAGAACCAGTATTTTATAAGGATGGTCCCTGAGCGGATGAGCATTCTCTCGAACTCGGGGCAGGAGCGCAGGAACTCTTCGTACTCTTCGTTGGTGCAATAACCCATAACCTTCTCAACACCTGCCCTGTTGTACCAGCTCCTGTCAAGAAGTACAATTTCTCCGCCTGCAGGAAGCTGTGAAACATACCTCTGAAAATACCATTGAGATTTTTCCTTTTCCGTTGGTATGCCAAGAGCAACTATCCTGCATATCCTGGGATTCAGGCATCCTGCTATTGTTTTTATTACTCCACCCTTGCCGGCAGCATCTCTTCCCTCAAAAATAACAACAACCTTAAGCTTTTTAGCTTTAACCCATTCCTGCAGTTTTACAAGCTCGATTTCCAGGTTGCGAAGCATCTTCTCATAATCCTTGCCTTTTATCTTCTTCTTCTTCTCAGGCTCGATGTCATAGTAAAGTTTTTTCGGACTTTCGGCTACCTTAAGCTTATCATGATTGTGTTTCTTTCCGTTCTTTTTTTCTTCCTTTTTTGCAGTTTTTGTGTCGTCGTTTGCCATGGCTGGAGAGTTTAGGTAAGGAAATATAGCACAAATAATCGGAAACACAAAAACGTGTTGAGACGTTGCATGCAACGGAGATTTGCATGCAACGTCTCAACGTTTACATATTATTGCATAAACGGTATTGAGAGGGGATATTTGAACACTTCACCGCGTGCAGCTTTGATGCTGCCAATCGTAATGCAGACGATCTTTAAAATGCCAAGTGCAATAACTATCGGGATACCTATTAAGATGATCATAAGGGGTAGAGCCAGTATGATGTACAGCAGCATTGAAAGGTTAAAGTTCATGGCTGCCTTGCCGTTTATGTTCACCCAGGCAGAATCATCCCTTCTCGATAACCAGAAGATAAGTGGTCCGATGATCCCGCCGAAAGGAAAGAAGAATCCGGCAAATGCCGAAAGATGGCAGAGCATGGCCCAGTTTCTTTCCGATTCTGTTAAAAGTCTGTTCTCTTCCATTTCAGTAAGGTTTTCTTAAAGACGGAGCTATTGTCTTAATGCTGCATTATTTTGCCAGTCTTTTCAGATCATCGGCAAGTAATCCGTTAGGACTTGATTTGCTTATTACATGCTGATTGTAATAATACATGTTTGCATCATCCGTTCCGATAAGCATCTTGAAGCAATACCCTTTCTGATCCTCACCTACAGGTCCCACCTTGTGCAGAATGACAGTGGCAGGAGCCTTGCTCTCTATCGCCTTAACTATGTCTTCTTCACCTACTATCTCTATTTTACCCGGATAAATAGCCTTTATGGCTCCGAGTGTCGATATCTCTGGCGAGAGGTCTTCCGCTTTCACCAGGATTGTCTTTCCTGCAACATCGGGGATGAACTTGTTATAATATTTCAGGTATTTCCTTCCGGTGAGAGACGGGTCGGCCAGTATCATCTCGGCATGTTTCTGCATAAAGCTAAGGATGGCTCCAAGCTTGTAGCCGTAATCGATATCCTCAACTCCCGCGAATGATAATGGAATGGCACATATTTCAGGCATCTCGCCAAGCTTGCTCACTTTTTTCCCCTGCAGAAGGTTTATAAAATTGAATAAGCCGTTGGCTTTGTCCTTTTCGAAATTGGTTTGTGTCAGAACTATGAATGAATACTTAGGATCAAGTCTCCTGAGATTGAACTCCTTCACTTCAATGAACTCAACCGGAGTTATTTTCCAGAATGACTTTACTGCTTCCTTCATATACTGGTTGTACACTGAGAAAGGGTCATCCTCAAGGACGACACAGGTTTTGGAAGCGGCAAACTGTTTGATTTCATCCTTGCTGGGAAAAGGAGACTGACCGGAGAGCGCATATACTGAAAACAGCATGATTCCGGCAAAGAAGAGTTTTTTCATATAATGTTTATTCAGGAATATATAAAGGGTTTTTTTCGTTGAATTTCCTGATATACACAAACATCAGCTCCTTCCTTTTCCTTCTCGGGAGGTTAACCCACTCTTCATATATCTCATTGTCCTTCATGAGAAGCAATTCCGTGTTGTGAATATCGAACTCAAGCACTTTACCGTTCTCGAAATCAATTATATACTGCTTAAGTTCATTTCGTGAAACATTTGAATTTCTGTATGGCGAATAATACGGAGAATACGGGCTGTATGGAGAATAATAGCTGCCGTATCCGTAAGGTGAATAGTAATAAGGATCATAGTAGCCGCCATATCCGTAAGGCGAGTACCGGGAATCGTAGGTCGTAATATCAGCAACAAAATGGCTGATATTTCCAACGAATGTTATTCTGTTGAAATTCTCCTGGATCTGGACATACAGCACGCCGTTCCTGGAATAACCCCAGATATCCTGCTTGGCTACTTCCTGCCTTATCCCCATGTTATCGTAAAAATAGATCTTGTCATTCTCAAAAAGCTTCCTGAAAAATTCCCTGTCATTATAATCTACCGAAGTCAGAAGCTTTGCTTTAGGAATGGGATTATTTGTCTTTACCTGTTCGAAATTCAGGTAAATACCGTCCCTGAACCTGAAGTCAGGAGTATACTTAACCTTGTTTGCCTGATCATCCTGGGAATATGAATTTACCCCGGGAATGACTGATACAATCAATATTGCCAAAATTAATACTCTCATCAATCTCTCCATAGGAACCCCGTTTAACCATTTCGATCAAATATTGTACCATATAGACAAAATTAACGTTTTCCTTTGAAGGTTGTTTATTTCTGTTGATGTATATTTACTTCCTGTATTGATATTTTTTCAAAATTCATAATAACAGTGATCATGGTGAATGAGACAGGCCGGATAAATGATACTGATGTTCTGAAAAAATCTTTGTCGGAGAATTTCGAAAGGAACAGGAAATCGGCGGAAATGATGGCAATAGCTGCAATGCTGTGCCTTATAGGCGCCATAACCCTTATCTCCGCAAGGCTTGCTTTCCCTGCAGGCTTGCTTGTCATTGTGGCCGCCACCCTTGGAATAATGATTTACAGGAACTCAAAAAGACTATACAATACGTTCAGGAATTCAATTGACGAATTCTCAACAGTCAAAGAAAATCAGGATGAGGTAATTACAAGTTTTTCGCACAAAATTAGGGAGCCCCTGAACAACCTGGTGATAATTACCGACATGCTTATGAAATCAGGGATAACGACAAAACAGAAAGAACTGCTGGAAACCTTCATTGCATCGACCAACAACATGGTTACAATCCTCAATGAACTATCGATGAAATCAGCAGGCAGCCTGTCGTTCGAGCAAAGAAAAGCAATAAAGTTCAACCTTGTTTCATCTATCGAGAACACCTTCGATCTCTACAGCCTCAAGGACCAGGCAAACCTGGAATTCATACTGAACAAGAAAGATCTCGGTGATGCCGAATACTTCGGAGATCCGATAATCATAAAACAGATATTCCTCGACATTTTCAACATCATCGAGGATCATGCCTCAGAAGATAAGGCGGTGATTGTTACAATGAACCTGAAGAAGGCAACTGAGACGGCAAACGAATCGACAATCTGCTTCAGGATCCAGACTGACAGGAATATTGTCCTCATTAATGAAGAAGATCCGGAAAAAAGCCTTGCAGCACGTCTCATTGCTGCAGGAAGAGGATCGTATCAACAGGAATTCGGACCTAATCATACAATACTGAGCATTTATCTTCCATTCACCAACCCTCAGCCGGAACAGAAGCAGAAACCTGTATCGGCAACAATGGAGGAGCTTGCACAGAAGGAGAAAGTGCAAAAAGACCTTAAGGATCTGAAGGTGCTTCTTGTCGAGGATAACCTGATAAACCAGAAAATAACACTCCTTACGCTGAGTCCTTTTGTGGGAAGCATTGATACTGCATCAAACGGGAAGGAGGCTCTTGATAAATTCGGAACATCAAATTATGATCTGATCCTGATGGATATACAGATGCCGGTAATGAGTGGCCTCACAGCATCTGAAAAGATCAGGGCACTTGAGTCTTCGACCAGTTCACATGTTCCCATAATTGCAATAACTGCAAATGCAATGATCGGTGATAAGGAAAAATGCCTGGCTGTTGGAATTGATGATTATATAAGCAAGCCCTTCCAGCCCGCCGCACTTGTTGAGAAAATAAGGAAGATCATATGATGCCGCCACTTAGCGGCCTGAATCCGATTACCATTATATCATCAACCTGGACATTCCTGCCCATCCAGTTTTTCATGTTTTCATCAAGTATTGTCTTCTGATCGCTGAAAGGATACAGATGTATGTTCAACAACAGGTATCGGAACCTCCTGTACATGAATTTCTTGTTTTCAGACCCTCCGAACTGGTCCACGTACCCGTCTGAAAACATGTAAATTACATCGTTATCCTGAAGATCATATTCGAAGTTTTTATAGACCCTGTTTTCAGGATTCATGCCAATAATTATTTTATCGCCTTTTATTTCCATAAGGCTCCGGTTCCGTATCAGGTAGATTGGCAGGAATGCTCCGGCATATACCAGTTTTCTCTTCTTCTTTTCGACTATGCACAGAGCCACATCCATTCCATCCCTGATGATGTTCCCGATGTTTTTCTCCCTGCTGAATGTCTTTTCAAGCGCTTTGTTCAGGACAGCAAGTATCTGTGAGGGAACTTCTATGCCATCCTCATTGATTGTCTTTTCAACGATTTCATGGCCTATCATCGACATCAGCGCCCCTGGCACACCATGGCCCGTGCAATCAGCGGCCACAATGAATATTTTATCAGCCTTCTCCTCAATCCAGTAAAAATCTCCGCTTACGATATCTTTTGGTTTGAAAAGAATGAAAGATTCCGAAAAGAATTGCCTGATATAGGTTTCCGATGGAAGAAGAGCCTCCTGGATTCTCTGGGCGTAAATGAGGCTGTCTGTGAGGTTCTTATCTTTCACTTCAAGCTCAGCCTTCTGTTCATCCACAAGCTTAAGCGCCTGCTCCTTTTCTTTCAGCAGCTTTCTGGTCCTGATAAGTATCCTTGTCTGAAAATGCAGCAACAGGTAGATGATAACAATGGCAATAATGCCGTAAATTATATAACGGTATGAAAGGTAACGGGGATCAATTAAAGCCAGATCCTGATCAGAAGCAAGACCGGCTAAAAGTCGAAGGCTGTATGTAACTGCAAGAATCCCCATCAGAAATCACAAAAATATAATAATTATGACCAGCCGTCATATCATGGTGAAGGTAATTTTCAACCAGTTATTTCATCTTTGCCATTCATCAGAAGGCTGATGTACTTTGAAGAAGGTGATTCTATGAAATTACCCAACCCGTATGATTCCCATTTTTTATCAACCAAAGAGATTGTATCCTCATCCGAACAAACAACATTCGGCCATTTCCTTGTGAACCCTCCTTTCCTGAAATATTTTATTGTCCCATCTATCAGCAAACAGGAACCATTGATAAATTCATGGTCACGAAGAGGGTCGGAATTTGCAAGAACCTGCCAGGCAACAGTGAAAAGGTCTTCAACCGGAACTGTATGATTAACAGCAAGGACCATCTTTAACCTGTTGCCGGGATCATAAATTTTAAGGAGCTCGCGTACAGATGTGACGAAATCGGGTTTTTTGGCGCAATCGAAAGAAACAACCAAAACAGGAATATTCTCTTTCAGCAGCTGCAGGTTTACCGCCACCAGCCCGGAGATGGTTCCAGGTTTGAAGGTAATTTCTCCTGAAACTGTATTCAGAGGGTCTGCGGAGGGATTTTCTTCAGGAAGCTTTATTGTCGCATCCAGGCCGGCTTTGCCTCCAAATGAGAAGTTGTCCGAAGCATGGTCGAGCACATCAAGTGGTCCACGCATAAAAGTTATGTCGGTCGCCGGGTTAAAGTTTTCTGCAATATGCCTGACCAGTTGCCTGTAATTCCTTATATCGACATCGCCGCTTACAACCACGATGTATTTCGAGAACATCATCTGCCCTGCTCCGAAAAGGGAACTGATGACCTTCATTCCCTGTCCGGGGTAGTTCTTTTTTATTTTAACGATAACCAGGTTGTGTGCCGTTCCTGCATCAGGCATGTGGAAATCGGTGACTTCGGGAGACAAAGCCATTTTTACCGGTGAGAGGAATATTTTCTCTGTGGCTTTGGCCAGGAAGGCATCTTCCTGGGGAGGTATGCCAACGATTGTTGCCGGGTATACCGCATCCTTCCTGCGTGTAATGCATGTAACATGAAAACGCGGGTACCAGTCTGCCAGCGAATAAAAACCGGTGTGATCGCCGAAAGGTCCTTCCCAGGTCATGTCTTCCGAAGGATCAACATAACCTTCAAGGATGAAATCCGCATCGTATGGCACATAAAGATCGTTGGTCAGGCATTTGACAAGCTGCACCTTCTTTTTTCTGAGGAAACCTGCAAGAATGTACTCATTTACGTTCTCAGGCAGAGGAGCAGTGGAAGCATAGGTGTAAACAGGGTCTCCCCCCAGAGCAACCGAAACCGGCATTTTTTTTCCTGTTTTTTTCCAGGCTTCAAAATGATTGGCTCCTGTCTTATGCCTTTGCCAATGCATACCTGTAGTTGCTTTATCGAGAACCTGCATCCTGTACATTCCAACATTTGTGCTTCCCGTTTCCGGATGGATAGTGTGCACCATTGGCAGAGTGATGAAGGGTCCGCCATCGTGTGGCCAGCATTTAAGAACAGGAAGGATTGAAAGGTCAGGATCCTTATAGATCACCTGCTGGCAAGCGCCTCGTCCGCTATTCCTGCGGGGGAGTACTGAGGAAATCCTGTAAAGCCCGGGGATGGATGAAAGTTTATTCATGAATCCCCGCGAGCCGGATGACAATGAAGCAAAAAGTTTTTCTAATTCTATACCGGCATCATAGGGATTCTGCCTGCCAAGGGCCAGCGCCATGCGTTTATCAGAACCGAATGTATTGATCAGCAGCGGGAATTCAGTTCCAGAGTTCTCAAACAGCAATGCTTTGCCCCCGGCTTTTATAATTCTATCGGTTATTTCGGTTATCTCGAGTGATGGGTTAACAGGTGTTTTGATCCTGACGAGCTCACTATTTTTCTCAAGTGCCGTGATGAACGACTTCAAACCTGAATATGACATTGCAAGGATATAAACTATAAAGATATTGAATATCGGCACAAGAATTTAAGATACGAGTGTATACAAAACAAAAATGGGAACTAACCTTTGAAAGTAGTTCCCATTCCACCGCTGACAACCGTGGTTGCAAACGGCGTCGGATTACTGTTATTATGACCGGCTGCTTCATCAAATCCTAAGACTCATTTCCGCAACCCCAGGCTTTCAGGCATTATTTTTTATGACAATACCCGCAAGCTGTCCTTTCTCATGCCGAAGCATGATTAATGGACGAAGTGTCATCAAGGCTCCGTCAAAAGTTTCCCGAAGGATACAGTAACAGCACTAATGCATTTCCCGAAGGATCTGCGCGGTTCCCGAAGGATCCGCCATAGTATACAGGTAAGCTTAAGGACCGAGATCCCTTCACTACCTTTGCCTTTTGACTCAATCATTGAAAGAACGTTTCCGGCTTCGATGATCACCTGAACACCTCGGAATTTCTTCCTTCGTTCAGACTTCGGCTCTCCTGATGCGCAGACCCGGAGGTCTGATTGAAAAGGATCCTGTTTCATTTAAGTAACACTTGCCTCTTCCACATCTTTCGAGCGGTCTTTTATCGCTCACCCGATGAATCAAAGATACCACCAATTTTTCCAAAAACAAGCGATTTCATTCGCTTTTTTTCACACGGATTCAACACCTTGTTGATATATTTGTTAATAACGTCTGAAAAGCCCATCTGGTGCGGGTATGAGGCGTCAGCAGGAAAGATGAAAAGAGGACCTTAAAACGCATTGGTCGAAGCCTCCGGCATGCCCGTCCGGAAATCGGATACGCTTATCCTAATTTATTGCTTTTTGATCAAATTACTCTGTTTACAGGGTTAAACAAATTTTATGGTTTTATTGAAATGTGACATTCGTTGCAATAAACGAAAAAACCCCTTCTCTGCTTTGCAAAGAAGGGGTATCGGCATGTTCTTGTATTAACTATTTTTTGTACCCGTATTTTGCCAGATCGCCAAGTTCTTCCTCTATCCTTAGGAGCTGGTTATATTTGCAGATCCTGTCTGTACGGCTTGCGGAGCCGGTTTTGATCTGGCCTGAATTGGTAGCAACAGCTATGTCGGCGATAGTGGTATCCTCAGTTTCGCCTGAACGGTGTGATGTGACTGAGGTATATCCTGCCCTGTGAGCCATTTCTATTGCATTCAGAGTTTCTGTTAGAGACCCGATCTGGTTAACTTTGATAAGGATCGAGTTTGCACAACCCATTTCAATACCTTTCTTAAGGTACTCTACGTTTGTCACGAAGAGGTCATCGCCAACAATCTGGCATTTTTTTCCGATCCTTTCAGTAAGCAGCTTCCAGCCTTCCCAGTCACCCTCTGCCATTCCGTCCTCGATGGAATCAATGGGGTACTTGTTAATTAGCTGCTCGAGATAGTCTACCTGCTCTTTCGAAGTTTTTCTTGCACCTTTCGGGCCTTCGAATTTTGAGTAGTTGTACATCCCGTCCACATAAAATTCCGAAGCGGCGCAGTCGAGTCCTATTGTTATATCGGTACCTGCCTTGTAGCCTGCTTCCTTGATGGCTTTAAGAACCGATTCGAGTGCATCTTCAGTGCCTTCGAATTTTGGAGCAAATCCGCCTTCATCGCCTACTGCAGTGCTCAGTCCGCGTCCTTTGAGAACTTTCTTGAGAGCATGGAACACCTCTGTTCCCATGCGAAGGCCTTCTTTGAATGAAGTTGCCCCTACGGGCCTGATCATGAATTCCTGGAAAGCAATCGGAGCGTCGGAATGCGATCCTCCGTTGATGATGTTCATCATCGGGACAGGAAGTGTAACTGCATTGGCGCCGCCTATATAACGATAAAGAGGAAGTCCATGGTACTGAGCCGCAGCTTTCGCGCATGCCAGTGAAACACCGAGTATGGCGTTTGCACCTAGGTTGCTCTTTGTTTTGGTGCCGTCGAGATCGATCATCTTCTTGTCTATGCCAGCCTGGTCGGTGACATCCATGCCGATAACTTCCTCGGCTATGACATTATTAACATTGTGGACTGCCTTCAGCACTCCTTTGCCAAGATAACGGCCTTTGTCGCCATCCCTGAGTTCGAGAGCTTCATTTTCACCGGTTGATGCTCCTGACGGAACAGCTGCCCTTCCGAAATAACCGCTGGCGGTCATAACATCGACTTCGATAGTAGGATTGCCACGTGAATCGAGGATTTCGCGTGCGTGTACACTAACAATTTGACCCATAGAATTTTATTTTTAAATTAAACAACTTGATCTGCAAAAGTTAAAAAGACAAAAGACAAAAGACAAAAGACAAAAGTAAAAAGATAAAAGTGAGTTTCTATACTGTCCTTTTGTCTTTATATTTTTATCTTTTATCTATTTAATTGTTAAATAAAAAAAGGGACTGAGTCGGTCTGACGCATCCCTTTTTCACTTAATATAACTCAGTAAGCATTGGTTTATTCTTCAGGAACTTTTTCCTCCTTGACATCTGCTTCAGGTTCAGCTTTCGGAGCTTCTTCTTTTGCAGGTTTTGCAGTTTTACCTTCAGCTGCCACAGCCTCATCCTTCTTCTTAGGTGTCCTTCTTCTCCTGGTCTTTGTTTTGGCTGCTTCACCACCGCCGAGCATTGCTTCGTTGTAATCAACAAGCTCGATTATGCACATGTCGGCATTGTCTCCTATCCTGTGCCCTGTTTTCAGGATCCGTGTATAACCACCCGGACGATCGGCAATTTTCGGTGACACTTCCCTGAAAAGTTCGGCAACAGCTTCTTTGTCTTTCAGGTAGCTGAATACTGTTCTTCTGGAATGTGTTGAATCGTCCTTTGATTTTGTGATCAGAGGTTCAACATATGTTCTGAGAGCTTTTGCTTTCGCTGTAGTTGTGGTGATCCTTTTGTGAAGGATAAGTGATGACGCCATGTTGGAAAGCATAGATTTCCTGTGCGCGCTGGTTCTTCCCAAATGGTTTATAACTCTTGAATGTCGCATTTCTGTATTTCCTTAACCGTTATTAATCTTTCTCTAATTTGTATTTGCTTACATCCATTCCGAATGAAAGGCTCATCGATTCGAGAAGCTCATCGAGCTCTGTAAGCGATTTCTTTCCGAAATTCCTGAATTTCAGCAGGTCGTTCTTGTTGAATTTGACAAGATCTCCAAGAGTCTCAACCTCTGCAGCTTTAAGACAATTAAGAGCCCTGACTGAAAGGTCGAGATCAACAAGCTTGGTCTTCAGCAGTTGCCTCATATGAAGTACTTCCTCATCGAATTCTTCATTTGCCATCTTATCATCCGAATCGAGAGTTATCTTTTCGTCTGAGAAGAGCATGAAGTGGTAAATGAGTATTTTAGCTGCTTCCTTAAGTGCATCCTTGGGATGTATCGATCCGTCTGTTTCTATTTCAAAAAGCAGCTTCTCGTAGTCAGTCTTCTGCTCAACGCGGTAGTTTTCAACAGAATACCTGACATTCCTTATCGGTGTGAAAATAGCGTCAATAGCTATGAGTCCGAATACACTGTCGTCCGGCTCATTCTCCTCAGCAGGAACATATCCGCGTCCCTTGCTTATTGTCAGCTCTATCTGGAGCTTCACATCAGGTTCCATCCTGAATATCACCAATTCGGGATTCAGAACATCAAAACTGCTGAGTGAACTTCTAAGGTTTTCAGCCTTAAAAATATCCTGACCATTTAACTTGACTGTGACTTTTTCATGGTCAACATCCTCGACTGTCCTTTTGAAACGAACCTGTTTGAGGTTAAGGATAATCTCGGTTACGTCCTCCATAACGCCGGTTATGGTAGAAAACTCATGGTCAATGCCTTCAATCTTAACGGTTGTGATAGCATAACCTTCAAGTGATGAAAGAAGTATCCTTCTCAGGGCATTGCCGACAGTAATACCATAGCCAGGCTCAAGCGGGCGGAATTCAAATTTTCCGACCTTGTCGTCCGCTTCCAGCATTATTACTTTATCGGGCTTCTGGAATGATAAAATGGCCATAGAATATTATGTTAAGTATTATTACTTGGAATACAATTCAACTATAAGCTGTTCCTTGATGTTTTCAGGAATGTCAGAACGTTCAGGCATGCTCATGAATTTACCTGCCATTTGGGTATCATCCCACTCGAGCCAGGGCAATTTTGAATAGCTCCTGCCGGTGAGTGAACCAACAATATTCTCGAGTGACTTTGATTTCTCGCGTACGCCGATAATATCGCCGGGCTTCAGCTGGAACGAAGGAATGTTAATCACATCTCCGTTCACAGTAATGTGCCTGTGCGATACAAGCTGCCTTGCGGATGCTCTTGAAGGAGCTATTCCGAGGCGGTACACGGTATTGTCGAGACGAGCCTCGAGCATCTGGAGGAGTACCTCTCCGGTAACACCTTTGCTCCTCGAAGCTTTTTCGAAAGTATTGCGGAACTGACGCTCAAGTATTCCGTAAGTGTACTTAGCCTTCTGCTTTTCCCTGAGCTGAACCCCATATTCAGAGGTTTTCTTTCTTTTCTTATTCGCTCCGTGCTGACCCGGGGGAAAATTTTTCCTTTCCAGGTGTTTGTCGGGACCGAAGATCGGTTCGCCGAATTTTCTTGCAATTCTTGATTTTGGGCCGGTGTATCTTGCCATTTCTTATATAAAATTTTGAACTTACTTTCTGTTATTTCGAATTTCGGTTTTTTAGACTCTTCGTCTACCCGGAGCACGGCATCCGTTATGAGGCATTGGGGTAACATCGACTATCTCTGTTACTTCGATGCCGGTATTCGATATAGCCCTGATTGCTGACTCGCGACCTGAACCGGGTCCTTTCACATAAACCTTTACTTTCCTGAGGCCCAGGTCATAAGCAACCTTTCCGCATTCTTCTGAAGCCATCTGAGCAGCATAGGGGGTGTTCTTTTTTGAACCTTTAAAACCCATTTTGCCGGCTGATGCCCAGGAGATAACCTGACCTGAATTGTTTGTCAGGGTAACGATAATGTTATTGAATGATGAATGAACATGTGCCTGGCCTTGAGGTTCAACCTTTACGACCCTCTTTTTCAATGCTCCAGTCTTCTTTG
>JBLNAO010000385.1:0-4936 GCA_050259395.1 Chloroflexota bacterium | reverse complement strand
AAAAATCCCGATATGGTGTTTGTTGGAAGCCACCTCGCAAGCCTTGAATGGAGCGTTGATTCTCTTGCTGCCTGGTTCGACAGGTTTCCGAATGCAGGTGCAGATATATCGGCCAGGACATGCCATCTGCAGGTCCAGTCAGCAAAAGACAGGGAAAAGGTGCGCAATTTTATTATTAAATACCAGGACCGGCTTTTGTACGGAACAGATGTCGGTTACCATGGCAATAATGGCGAGGCTTTTGCCAAAGACCTTCATGACAGATGGCTTGCTGACTGGAAATACTTCACTTCAGCCGAAAAGATGACTGCTCCTGAATTCAGCGGTGAGTTCGAAGGCTTGCAGCTTCCGAAAGAAGTTGTTGACAAGCTTTATAATGGAAATGCAATCAGGTATTATAATCTTCAGGTAAATAATTAGAAAGATCTTCCTGCAGTGGAAAAGGGGACAAAAAAGGAATTTTTGTCCCCTTTTTTTCGAAAAAAAGTGCTAACTTTATTAATTGTTCTCATAATTTCCAAAAAACAGCATTTTATATGAAAAGGATTCTTGTCGCTGGCGCCGGCGGGTTCATTGGCGGTCATCTCGTAAAAGCCCTTGTTTCGAAAGGTCATAAGATCAGGGCAGTTGATTTGAAACCTCTTAACGAATGGTACCAGGTTTCAGAAGACGCGGACAACAGGGTACTCGATCTTCGCCTGAGGGACAACTGTTACCAGGCGGTAAACGGATGTAACGAGATCTTTAACCTTGCAGCGGATATGGGTGGCATGGGCTTCATAGAAAATAACAAGGCTGCATGCATGATAAGCGTCCTCATTAACACCCATCTGCTACTTGCTGCACGGGATTGCGGTGCCGACAGGTTTTTTTATGCTTCATCAGCATGCGTTTACAATGCTCAGAAACAGACAGATACAGATAATCCCGGGCTGAAGGAGTCTGATGCGTACCCTGCTCTTCCCGAGGATGGTTACGGATGGGAAAAGCTGTTCAGCGAAAGGATGTGCCGGCATTTCTCGGAGGATTTCGGACTTACAACCAGGGTGGCCAGGTTCCATAATGTATATGGACCTCACGGCACTTACGACGGTGGCCGCGAGAAAGCTCCGGCTGCCATTTGCAGGAAAGTCATCGAAGCCGGCATGAACGGGAAAAAGGATATCATCATCTGGGGGGACGGGTTGCAGACCCGCAGCTTCATGTATATCGACGATTGTATCAAGGGAATCCAGGACCTTATGTACAGCAATATCAATGAGCCGCTGAATATTGGAAGCAGCGAGATGGTTTCAATAAACCAGCTGGTTGATTATGTCGAGGAAATTGCAGGGTACACGATGAAGAGGGAATATGATCTGAGCGCTCCGAAAGGCGTTCGTGGAAGAAACAGCGAGAATACCCTGATAAGGAAGTATATGGGCTGGGAACCATCAATACCTCTTAAGACCGGGTTACGCAAGACCTATGACTGGATAAAGGAACAGATGGAGGAAGATATCCGGGGCGCACAAGGGGTTAACAGGTTCAACAAATAACCGGATGTCTCGGAAAAAAGTCTTCGTGAGCGGATGCTATGATCTGCTGCATGGGGGGCATGTTGCTTTCTTCAAGACTGCTGCTGCTTACGGCGATCTCTATGTAAGCGTTGGAAGAGATGAGAATCTTCTTATGCTCAAGGGCAAAAAACCGGTATTTTCAGAGCATGAACGGCTCTATATCGTAAAATCAATTAAGTACGTGCACGATGCTTTCCTTGGAAGCGGTACCGGCATGCTTGATTTTGAGCCTGACCTCCGTCATCTGAAGCCCGATATCTTCATTGTCAATTCAGATGGCCACAAACCTGAGAAGGAGGCACTGTGCAGGGAGCTTGGAATAGATTATGTAATTCTTGACAGAGTGCCTGAACCCGGACTACCTGAACGATCCAGTTCAGGCACCAAAAGAAACATGCGCTTCCCATACAGGCTGTGCCTTGCCGGCGGTTGGCTCGATCAGCCCTGGGTATCAAAGGTTTATCCGGGTCCGGTGATAGTGGCGCAGATCTGGCCAACAATTGAATTCGATAACAGATCAGGGCTGGCAACAAGTTCGCGGGAAGTGGCAATCAGGTTGTGGGGTGACAGGTATCCTGACGGTGATGCCACGGAAAACGCCCGACTTCTGTTCGGTGCGGAGAACCCTCCCGGACGTGAATATGTTTCAGGATCGCAGGATCATCTCGGGTTGCTTTTGCCGGGAATCAACAGGTTGTATTATGAAGGTGCATACTGGCCTTCATTGATTGAAAATGAAACGGGCAAAGATATCTGTGACTGGCTCTCGGAAGTGCTGTGGCTGGTGAAACTCACTCCTCGTCCTGCAGGATATGACCCAATCCGTGAAAAGCATCTCGAAAAGCCTTTTGTCAGGGAGCTTGCATCATCAGCTGAACTATGTTGGGAAGGCATCAGGGACAAGGATGTTGAAAAGCTCGGGAAAGGACTTACCGGAACATATCTTTCCTGGAAAAAAATCCTTCCGCTGACTGTGCCGGATGATATTATGGCAATTATGGAGAGAGAATATTTTCCTGTATTTCCCGGAGCCATTACATCGGGAAGCGGAGGAGGGTACATAATTGTTGCATCCGGGAAACATGTTCCTGACGGTATAAAAATAAAAGTAAGATATTAACAATCCATGCTGTGTCTTCACACCCTAAACCCAACTATATGAAAAAGCTCCTTCCGCTTATCCTTGCCGCAACCCTGGCTTCGTGTACCGGCAACAGGCAGGTACAGGAAGAGAATGCAATCTCTGCTTCCTTCACACCCGATATCGAATCATTCAGGAACTACCGTTACCCTGACTGGTTCCGGGATGCGAAATTCGGGATCTGGGCTCACTGGGGACCCCAGGCTGTGCCGCGTCAGGGCGACTGGTATGCAAGAAAGATGTATGAATCGGATATCCTCGACCGCCAGACCAACCAGCCGACAGGCAGGCCAAGCCGCGAATATCTCTATCATGTTGAGCATTACGGGCATCCCTCGAAATTCGGGTACAAGGATATTATTACCCTCTGGAAAGCAGAGAGATGGGATCCGGATAAACTTATGTCACTGTACAAAAGGGTAGGTGCAAAGTATTTTGTGAGCATGGCTACCCATCATGACAATTTTTTCCTTTGGGATTCTAAAATCCATAAATGGAATTCAGTTAAAATGGGTCCTGGGAAAGATGTAGTGGGTCTCTGGCAGAAGGCTGCGCAGAAAGAAGGGCTGAGATTCGGCATCTCGGAGCACCTCGGAGCCAGTTTCACCTGGTTTCAGCCAAGTCACGGGTCTGACCCTTCCGGTCCGATGAAAGGCGTGGCATACGACGGGGCTGATCCCGCATACCAGGATCTGTATCATAAACCAACAGCAGCTGATGATTTTGCCTGGCTTACAAGAGACACTGCAAACCATCGCATCTGGCTGAATTCAATAACTGAAGTGATAGACAGGTACAAGCCCGATCTTGTTTATTCGGATGGCGAGCTTCCTTTCGGAAAGACAGGACGTGAGATGCTTGCTCATTTCTATAACCAGGATATTATAAAAAATGCCGGGAAGCTTGAGGCTGTATACACCTGTAAGCATCTTACCTCTGAAGGCAGATGGGTACGAGATATCGAGAGGGGTGCAATGGACTCGATAAGTGTCGATCCCTGGCAGACTGATACTTCTATCGGTGACTGGTATTACCGGACAGGTCAGAAATACATGACAGGCACGGAGGTAATACAGATGCTTGTGGATATTGTCAGCAAAAATGGGAACCTGCTTCTTAACGTGGTTCAGACTCCTGAAGGCGATCTCGAGCAGGATGTTTTGAACATACTCGAAGAAATTGCACGCTGGACTCCCGTTAACGGTGAAGGGATCTATGGAACCCGTCCGTGGAAAATCTATGGCGAAGGACCTTCAACAAGGAACCAGGAAAAAGGGAGGTTTGGCGGCGTGAAGGATGTTCGTTCCTATGAAGCAAACGATATCCGTTTCACCACTAAAGATCAGAATCTTTATGCTTTCTGCATGGGGAAGCCCGAGGCTGATGTTAAAATATTTTCGCTCGGGAAAACGTCGGAGCTAAATAACAGGAAGATTAAATCTGTGTCAATGCTCGGAAGCGAGGAGAATCTTGAATGGTCCCTTACCGATGAGGCTCTTGTCATCTCAAAGCCAGCTAAACTGCCGGAATGGAATGTTATCGGGTTCAGGATTACTTTCAGGAAATAGTTATTCTCCGCGCAGCTTCTTCAGCTCGTTGAAATGCTGCAGGGCCATCTTTTCCCTTGCTTCGCGCGATGTTTTGCGGTAAGCTTCGAATTCAGCCTTCAGATCTTCAAGGTCTTTGTTCCTGTTTATCACAATCTTCTGATTGCGTCTGAATACGAGGAACCCTGTAAGAAGGACAAGCAGGAGGATGATTATCATCGACCACATTATTGAATTATATGTTCCTTTCTCGACTTCCATTCCAAGGAACTGCACGCTGTTCTTCGATCTTGTCATGTCATCAAGATTTGTCCTGGTGGTTCCGAGCTTGCTGTTAAGGGAATCAATTTCAGATCTCAGGCCCCCCGTCTGATTATTCAACTCCCTGATCTTTCTGTGCATAGTTGAGAGAGTGTCGTTCACATTTTTCTTGAGCTTCTGGAACATATCCTCCCTTACTGCCCTGAAGTTATCATAGATCCTTGTTCTTGCTTCTATCTGACTCATTTGTTCCCGTATGGGGGCGTTTACGAGATCTATCGGCGCCGGAGCCTGTGACTGGGTTTGGGTCCTGGTTTGTGTCTGGTCCTGTGAAAAGGCGTTGGAAGCTGCAATAAACAAAAGTAATGCTAAACTTACGGATCGCATGGAGCGGAATAATTCTTTCATGTGTATAATGTAATATATTT
>JBLNAO010000384.1:0-7151 GCA_050259395.1 Chloroflexota bacterium | reverse complement strand
TTCAGGATAAAAGACAGTCTCTCAACCGGGCTGCCACAGGAAATAAACCTATAATTGCCATGAATTCAGATCTTCTCCCCGAAAAGGTAACAGAATCTTTTGCAAAGCTCCATGCCTGGTGCGAACTTCAGAATTTCAGGGGATGGGATCCTTACGACGGACTCAACAGCAGGTTATTCAGAGCATTGCCGTTCCTGGCAAAAAACCGGCTTGCACGGTTATTCTGGATTCAGTTTTTCAAGAAATCTCCCCTGAACCTCCGTCCTTTGACAGGTGTGGAGAAGGGATACAATCCAAAAGCACTTGGATTGTTTCTTTCCGGGTTTTGTAACCTTCAGAAGAAATCCCCCAATGATCATTATCTTGAAAGGATAAGGTTCTTTGCCGGTAAAATTCTTGAGCTGAAAAGCCCGGGGCAGAGCGGTTCGTGCTGGGGCTATAATTTTGACTGGCAGGCCAGGGCTTTCTACCAGCCAAAATACACACCCACCGTGGTTGCCACGACATTCGTTGGTTGTGCGCTTCTGGACGCTTATGAAATCACAGGTGACAAAAACCTTCTTGAAAATGCAAGGAGCGCCTGCAACTTCATCCTCAGGGATCTGAACAGAACATTTGATGAAAACGGGAACTTTGCCTTCTCCTATTCTCCACTGGACAAAACTGTTGTCTATAACGCTTCACTGCTCGGAAGCAGAATGCTGGCCAGGGTTTTTCACCATACAAAGGAAAAAGAGCTGTTTGAGGAAGCGCGTAAATCGGTTTCTTTCTGCTGCAATAACCAGAAGGAAGATGGATCATGGAGTTACGGAAAGCAAAACTACCATCAGTGGATCGATAATTTTCACACTGGCTATAATATTGAATGCCTGTCTGATTATGCCAGGTACTCAGGCGATCATTCTTTCGATTCCTGCCTTGACAGGGGTATGAAATACTATCTGAAAACTTTTTTTACTTCTGAAGGTATTCCAAAATATTACAATAATTCGGTTTATCCTGTTGACATTCATGCGTCTGCCCAGCTGATCATTACGCTTTGCAAAACAGGCAACCTTGAAGAACATACGCCACTGGCCGGGAGAGTGATAAACTGGACCATTGACAACATGCAATCATCGAAGGGATACTTTTACTACCAGGTAAACAGGTATTTTTCATCAAGAATACCATATATCAGGTGGGCCCAGGCATGGATGTTTTATGCCTTCAGCATGTATTTGCTGTATGATTCCAGGAAGCTGGTTGCATCGCAATTGGTTTCCAAAGCCAATTCTGTGTAAATTTACAGCCAAACCCTATTTCAATCTATTATTCAATTATGAAGATTTTATCTGTAGTCGGGGCAAGGCCAAATTTCATGAAGATAGCGCCATTTATACGTGCCATTGAAAAGTACAATTCAGGAAGTGATGATAAAATAGAGCATATCCTTGTTCATACCGGACAGCACTATGATATCAGGATGTCGGCGGCCTTTTTCAAAGGCCTGTCAATTCCTGATCCGGATATCAACCTCGAAATAGGCTCGGGAAGCCATGCCGAACAGCTCGGAAATACGATGATTGCCGTCGAAAAGGTGCTTATTAAACATAAGCCGGACTGGGTCGTGGTTGTGGGAGATGTGAATGCAACCCTATCGGTTTCGGTTATTGCAAAAAGATTATGCCTGAAAGTGTGTCATATCGAAGCGGGGCTTAGGTCTGGCGACATGACTATGCCTGAAGAGATCAACAGGCTGGTGACGGATCGTATCTCAGACCTTCTACTCACTCCCGACAAAATCTCATCCGAAAACCTTTTGCGTGAGGGCACGCCTCCTGAAAAAATTCAGTTTGTCGGCAATATCATGATAGACACTCTCGAGTCGAACAGGGAAATTGCTGCTTCACTCAGCCTTGGTTCAATAATAAGCAATAACCTTATTAAAGGATTTAACGGAGCCCAGCCGAATCTTGCGGATAACAGCTATGGGGTCATAACACTTCACAGGCCTTCGAACGTCGATTCTGAAGATACATTCAAACCGCTTGTTAAATTCCTTCTTTCCGAGGTGGCTGAGGATCTGCTTCTTATATGGCCGATTCATCCGCGTGCCCTCAAGCAGCTGAAGTCTATCCATCTTTGGGAAAGTGTAATTTCACATCCCTCTGTCATCCTGCTCGAACCGGTGGATTATCACGAAATGCTGCGTCTTAACATGGGTGCCAGAATAGTTTTTACAGATTCCGGCGGATTGCAGGAGGAATGTTGCGTTCTTGGAACTCCTTGCCTGACCTTGCGGTGGAATACTGAAAGGCCTGTTACTCTCCGCGAGCATGGCGGCGTAAGTGTTCTTGTTGGAAACAGCCTTTCAAAAATCAGGGAGGAATACCACAGGACAATGAAGCTGGAAAGGCTACCCAGCAGACCTGAGCTATGGGATGGTCAGACTGCAGGGCGTATTGTTAATAAACTCGTTGAGTATACAACAACAGTAAAGAAAGTGCATGAAAGTTGATTTCCTGGGCATCCCGGTCGATTCCCACACAATGGAAGAGACAATTGAGAGGATAGATGAAGCCATAAAGGCAAATGAGCATATAACTCATGTTGTGATAAATGCAGGCAAAGTGGTGTCGATGATGAAGGACAAGGAATTGTTCAACAGCGTGCTGGCTTGCGATATCATCAACGCCGACGGGCAGAGCATCGTATGGGCAGCAAGGTTTCTTGGCAAGAGACTGCCCGGCAGGGTGGCGGGAGTTGATCTTATGCAGGAACTCATCAAACTCGCTGCACAACGCGGATACAAATGTTTTTTCCTCGGAGCAACTGAAGAGGTCGTAAGAAAAGTGGTCGAAAGATATACGCACGAATATGGTGCCGGTATTATTGCAGGCTACAGGAATGGCTACTTCACGCCCGAAGAAGAACCTCACATAGCTCAGCAGATTGCAGACAGCGGGGCTCACATGCTATTTGTGGCCATAACGTCCCCCAAGAAGGAAAAATTCCTCCATGAGTACGAAGAAGTACTTGGTAAAGTCAATTTTACCATGGGCGTTGGCGGAACTTTCGACATTCTGGCCGGCCTGACAAAAAGAGCTCCCAAATGGATGCAGAAAATGGGGATGGAGTGGTTTGTAAGACTTGCACAGGAGCCCGGGCGAATGTGGAAACGTTACCTTGTAGGAAATACAACATTCGTTTATATGGTGGTGCGCGAGAGAATGAAATCAAAGAAAAAGCTGAATCACTCTTTAGTTAACGAAAATGATAATTGACCATGTCTGTTTTGCTGTAAAGGATACAGAGGAAGCAGTGATATACTGGAAAGATGTTTTTGGTTATGAACGAATGACCGAAACTGTCGTAAACACTTCCCAAAAAGTAAAAGTCACTTTCCTTAAAAAAGCCGGAAGCATTACAATCAAGCTTATCGAGCCGGCGGATGACAATATTTCCCTCATTAACTTTGTGAAAAGGGACGGCGGCTTTCATCATCTGTGTTTCAAATGTGACGATATGGATGAAAAACTGACGGAACTCACCGGTAAGGGACTCAGGCTGCTGGTGGCTCCGGAACCCGGAGAGGCATTCAATAATAATTCCATAGCATTCCTTATGGGCAGGTTCAATATGAATATCGAACTCATTGACACTGATGAGAAAGCAAAATTAATTAGTTGACATCACTATTACCTTAAACAAGAAAGGCTGCCTGAATCAGCAGCCTTTCTTTTTCAGTCAAAAGGCTGCCCGTTATGAGCAGCCTTTTTTGATCTAACCCCTTATTGATTCTTCACGCATCTGATGCTTTTCCCTCCATTTTTTCCTGTAGTAGCCTTATATATGTAGTTCCTGTTATGATCAAGCCTTCTATAGTAAGCTACTGTCGGTTTGGCATTGATTGCATCGTCTGTTGCGGTCCAGTAGTATGATATCTCATTTTTTCCCCTGAACTCGCTGTTTGACCATGCCCTGTAACCCGATCCTATTGCAGAGAATCCGAAGGTGTTTGTTCCGCTGTTTGTGAGCCACCCTGTTGTTTCCTTGAGCTTTGTGCCTACACCGGTGCCTCTCCATCCCCATACATCAACACTGTCGGCAGGAACACCGGCAAAAACCTCCATGGTCTGAAACTCCGGGTTTGTCGGTACATGCCAGCCCTGGGGGCAGAGGTTACCTGTTGCGACTGTGTACCAGGTGTATAATCCACCAAGATTTTTATTTGCCGTATTGTTCCTGTACCAGGTGTAAGCCGGAGTAGTGAGGCTCATCCAGGTCACGCTGTCAGTTACTTGCGGAATTGCAGTGTTATTCTTGAATTTTGTGGTTTTCAGGTTTTCTGCCATCCACACCTGGTTGCCGATCTGAGTTGTTTTGTAAACATTGCCTTCCACGTCTGTGACAGGAGTGATGAATTTAACCTCGTTTCCATATGCAGTTCCTGCTTTGTTGGTTGCATAAGCCCTCACATAATAGACTGTCCCGTCCGTCAAACCTGAAATGGTGCTGGCGAATGAGCCATTCCCGGCGCCATCGGTGGTTTTGTGATGTTCAACAGTCGGGGCTGGAGATGTGTTCCAGGCAACACCCCTGGCGGTTACAGCAGCGCCACCATCGTTTGTTATGTTTCCTCCTGATAATGTACTTATTGAAGTAAGGCCGGAAAGAGCGGTAGTTGTAAGTGTGGCAAGAACAGGTGTAGCCGTTTTGAAGCTCACCTCATTTCCGTATGCCGTTCCTTTGCTGTTTGTTGCATAGGCTCTGACGTAATAGGTTGTGCCATCTGCCAGTCCGGTAAGATTACTTGAGAATTCACCTGCTCCCGTTCCGTCAGTCGTGTGGGTTCCTTCGATAGTCGGATTTTGGGTAGTGCCCCATGCAACTCCCCTGGCAGTGATCGGAAGCAGCCCGTCATTTGTAACATTCCCGCCTGTCACCCCGGATGTTGTTGTTATTGTTGTGACGGCAGTTGTCGTTATTGTTGCCAAGGTTGTTTCTGTTGTCTTGAAACTTATCACATCGCCATAGGTTGTACCTTCGCTGTTGGTGGCATATGCTCTGAGATAATAAGTTGTTCCTTCAGTAAGTTCAGTCAGGGTACTCATAAAATCACCTGTTCCGGTTCCATCGGAAGTGTATTTGTCTGATGTTGTCGGCAGCAGGTTTGTGCTCCAGCAAACCCCCCTTGAGGTAACTTCAGCACCACCGTCACTCGAAACAGTTCCACCGGCTTTTGCAGAACTCAGGGTTATCTCCGAAACTGCAGATGTGGATACTATTGGTGGATCCTTCTTTTTACAGCCTGTTATAGTCAATACGGCTGAAACAAAAAAGGTTACGAACAAAACTACATTCCATCGTCTCATATCAATCAAGATTTAAGTGTTTCGGTCAAGTTAATTGAATAGTATTGTTAATTGATTAACAATGAATTAAGAACAAATTAAGATTATGTTAATTGTTTAAAGGAATGTCAACGTGCAGTCAGCTTACTTTCCATTAAGTTTTGAAAAATGTTCTTTCACAATGTGTGCTTTTTGCTTGTCTGTCAGGTTATGGGTCATAATAAGTCCCGGGTTCTGGAGGTACAGGAATTTCTGAAAGCTCATTTTCATGACAGGTTTGGCCGGGTTTCCGAGTATGACTGAATTCTCCTGGAACTTGCCGCGAACCACACTTCCTGCCCCAACAATGCAATTATCCCCAATAAACGTGTTTGGAAGTATTGTACAGTTGATCCCGATAAAAACGTTGTTCCCGATAACTATCTTCCCGAATATATCGGCATCGCTGATCTCGTCCCTGAAACACTTTACTGCACCGTCGTGTGTCACAAGATCGCAACCGGCTGAAATGGTCACCTTATCGCCCAGTTCGATGAGGTAAGGTTCGGTTGAGAAAGACATTGAGTTGAAATGACATTTTTCACCGACTTTCATACCCTGCCTTCGAAGGTATTTTACCTTCCTTTCATCACTCGATCTCTTGAGTATTTCCAACTGGATGCGTTGAAATATATTCCTGATATCCATTACCGTTCAATTGTTTTTTCTCAACCTTAACGCTTTCAATTACTTCGATGATGAACTGGCTGAACAGAGGGGCAATCCTTTCTGAAAAAGTTTTGTTAGGATGCGAATCTCCAGTGCCGGAAGCAAATTCCTCTTTCATGTACAAACCACCCTCTGTTTCATAATTGTAAAAATCCCATATATTTATGTTGTCACCATCTTCTTTCCATTCATCCAGCATCCAGCGGTAAAATTCAAACGTTCTCATCGCCTGACCCGGTGTTGTCTGGTCCTTCACAAGTGCAGGCGGAGTCCACAATATGAATTGTGTATTAGGAAATGAATGCATTTTCCTTTTCAGTGAATTGTACTGAAGCTTGTAATTTTCTATTCTTTTTTCTTCTGAATCGATATCGGGAACCCCCTTGTCTTCGAGAATCCGGCTAACAGGGAAACAATGTTTAAAAATAATAACATCATACTCCCTGGTTAGGTATTCGAGAGTTGGTTCTCCCATGAAGCTTTCGCCACCACCGTTCTTCACCCAGATATTATAATAGTCATACGGATAATTCTTCCACCCGTATGGTTCTTTTTTCGGGAATGCCTGATCAGTAATGATGTACTCAGTGTTATTTTTCCTGTTGTAATCATCAAAAATTCTCTGTACTGCTCCCTTTCTCCCAAGCTTCACTGCCAGCTCGTTCGTTTCCCCCACCCAGATGCACCTGCCTGTACTATGGTGCAGAAATATTATTTTTGTCATGTCTGCTGTTTTACCTCATCTTTCTTGATCTTCTTCCCGGTCGGGCTCATCGTTATATTCTTCCTGAATTCGTAAACAGAAGGTATTTTATATTGCGCCAGGCTTTTCGCACAGTGTCTCTTTACAATCTCTGCATCGATCTTGCCGGCTGTCCCGTCTTTGACAACTATTGTGGCTTTGAGAGCTTCTCCTTCAATAAGATCTTCGATTCCTTCAACCGAACAGTCCACAACTTCAGGCAGCTGCAGGATGACGGCTTCTATTTCTTTTGGACTCAGCCTTTTACCTCTTACCTTGATTATTTCGTTTTTTCTCGCAGTGAGATAAATGAACCCATCTTCGTCGACCTCTCCCAGATCACCCGTCCAGAGCCATCCATCCCT
>JBLNAO010000383.1:0-7095 GCA_050259395.1 Chloroflexota bacterium | reverse complement strand
TCCGGCGTCAGAAATGTTGTTTAACTTTAAAAATCGATAAAATGGCACAATTAAAAGGCAAAATCTTAGCAGGAAAGGTTCTTGTTAAACCTAACGAAGCTGAAGAAAGGACAACCAGTGGAATCATCATTCCCGATTCAGCAAAGGAAAAACCCCGTCAGGGCAAGGTAGTTCTTGTCGGAGCAGCAAAAAAAGATGAAGAAATGGAGGTTAAGTCAGGCGATAGCGTCCTCTATGGAAAATATGCAGGGCAGGAGCTCACAATAGACGGTACCGAGTACCTCCTGATCTCACAAACCGATATCCTTTTTATAGCTTAATTAACAACATTAAAATTCAATCAATATGGCAAAAGAGATTAAATTCAATATCGACGCCCGCGCATTGCTTAAAGAAGGAGTCGATAAACTTGCAGATGCAGTTAAGGTAACCCTTGGACCAAAAGGACGTCACGTTGTCCTTGAGAAAAAATATGGTGCCCCGCAGATAACAAAAGACGGCGTTACAGTCGCAAAAGATATTGAGCTTAAAGATCCATATCAGAATATGGGTGCTCAGATGGTTAAAGAAGTTGCTTCCAAAACCGGTGACATTGCAGGTGATGGAACCACAACGGCCACCGTTCTCGCACAGTCAATAATAAATGTAGGTCTCAAGAACATTACAGCCGGTGCAAATCCGATGGATGTAAAGAGAGGTATCGACAAAGCAGTTGAGAAAGTTGTCGAGCATATCAAATCACAGGCCCAGATCGTAGGCGACGACCTCAGCAAGATCGAGCAGGTTGCAAGAATATCAGCCAATGATGACCAGGAAATAGGAAAGCTTATTGCAGAAGCAATGGGTAAAGTTCATAAGGAAGGTGTTATTACAGTTGAAGAATCAAAAGGAACATCAACATCAGTTGAGGTTGTTGAAGGTATGCAGTTCGACCGCGGTTATATTTCTGCATATTTTGTTACAAACACCGAGAAGATGGAAGCAGATCTCGACAATCCTTATATCCTGATATACGACAAGAAGATCTCCACCATGAAGGATATGCTTCCTATCCTTGAAGCTTCAGCCCAGACTGGCCGTCCTCTCCTTATCATCTGCGAAGATGTTGAAGGTGAAGCTCTTGCCACACTCGTTGTAAACCGTCTCCGCGGCTCGCTTAAAGTTTGTGCCGTTAAGGCCCCGGGATTCGGTGACAGAAGAAAAGAAATGCTTGAAGATATTGCCATTCTGACAGGCGGTACAGTTATTTCCGAAGAAAAAGGACTTAAACTCGAGCACGCAACTCTCGATATGCTTGGAACTTCTGAAAAAGTCACAGTTAACAAGGAAAACACCACAATAGTAAACGGTTCAGGTGACAAAGAGATGATCAAAGCCCGTATCGGCCAGATCAAACAGCAGATGACAACCACAACTTCAGACTATGACAAGGAAAAGCTCCAGGAGCGTCTTGCCAAACTGGCAGGTGGTGTTGCCGTTCTTTATATCGGCGCCGCTTCTGAAGTTGAAATGAAGGAGAAGAAAGACAGGGTTGACGATTCACTTCATGCCACCCGCGCTGCTATCGAAGAAGGTATAGTTCCCGGTGGTGGAGTTGCTTATGTTCGCGCAATTGCCGCTCTTAAGAATCTGAAAGGTGAAAATGAAGACCAGACAATAGGTATAGACATTATCCGCCGTGCAATCGAAGAGCCTCTGCGCCAGATTGCAATCAATGCAGGCAAGGAAGGTGCTGTAGTTGTCCAGAATGTGAAAGCAGGCAAGGATGACTATGGTTACAACGCCCAGACAGACAAGTTTGAAAAACTTTACAGTGTTGGTGTTATCGATCCGGCTAAAGTTACACGCGTAGCTCTCGAAAATGCCGCTTCAGTTGCAGGTATGTTCCTTACAACAGAAGCTGTCGTAACCGAGATCAAAGAGGATGCTCCCGCAATGCCTCCCCAGGGAATGGGCGGCGGAATGCCAGGTATGATGTAATTACCACATTCTGAATATTATTTTCAATAAACGCAAAGACAGGGCATGCCCTGTCTTTCGTTTTTATGATATATTTGCAGCAGAATAAACGTAACTGTTTTAAATGGATAAAATCCGCAACTTCTGCATAATTGCCCATATAGATCATGGCAAGAGTACCCTTGCCGACCGGCTGCTTGAAAAAACAAAAACGATAAGTGAAAGAGACTTCCAGGCGCAGGTTCTTGACGATATGGAACTTGAGCGCGAGAGGGGAATCACGATAAAGAGCCATGCCATACAAATGGATTATGTGCACAACGGACAGAAGTATTTTCTGAACCTGATCGACACTCCCGGGCATGTGGACTTCTCTTATGAAGTATCACGCTCAATTGCTGCGTGTGAAGGGGCATTGCTTGTTATAGATTCCACCCAGGGGATACAGGCCCAGACTATTTCCAACCTCTACATGGCTATCGATCATAATCTGGAAATAATACCTGTCTTGAATAAGATGGATATGCCTGCCGCCATGCCGGAAGAGGTTAAAGACCAGATAGTCGATCTTGTTGGCTGCAAACGCGAGGACATTATTGAGGCCAGCGCAAAAACCGGATTGGGCGTAGATGAAATTCTTACAGCCATCGTGGAGAAGATCCCTGCTCCCAGGGGCAGCTCCGATGCGCCGCTGCAGGCGCTTATCTTCGATTCCATTTTCAATTCGTTCAGGGGGATAATTGCTTATTTCAAGATAGTTAACGGCACCCTCAGGAAGGGCGATAAGGTAAAATTCATGGGAACCGGACATGAATATCTTGCCGATGAAGTGGGAGTCCTCAAGCTTAAAATGTCACCTCGCGACATGATAAGTGCTGGCAATGTGGGCTACATTATTACCGGCATTAAAAATTCTGTTGAAGTCAAGGTAGGTGATACTATCACACTTGTTCAGAATCCATGCAATACTCCGATAGCAGGTTTTGAAGATGTGAAGCCAATGGTTTTTGCCGGTATCTACCCGGTCGACGCGGACGATTACGAGGATCTCCGTGAATCGATTGAAAAGCTCCAGCTCAACGACGCTTCTCTCTCATTTGTCCCTGAATCATCTGCAGCTCTCGGATTCGGTTTCCGATGTGGCTTCCTGGGTCTGCTTCACATGGAGATTATCCAGGAAAGGCTCGACAGGGAGTTCGACATGGATGTGATAACCACCGTGCCGAACGTTTCTTATAAAGTATATTCTACAAAGGGTGAGGAGATAGATGTTCACAATCCTTCAGGGTTGCCTCCCGTAAACCACATCGAAAGGATCGAAGAACCTTATATAATTGCACAGATCATTACTCACGCTGATTATGTGGGGCAGATAATGAACCTCTGCATAGACAGGAGAGGAGTGCAGAAGAATCAGGTATATCTGACCCGCGACAGGGTCGAGCTTACCTTTGAAATGCCATTGTCTGAAATAGTATTTGACTTTTATGACAAGCTGAAGAGCATTTCGAAAGGTTACGCCTCATTCGACTATTATTACACCGATTCTCAGAAAGCCGATCTTGTAAGGCTCGACATCCTGCTCAACGGCGAGATGGTCGATGCGCTTTCAACCCTCATTTACAAGGGGCATGCGTATGAATTTGGCCGGAAGATGTGTGTCAAGCTTAAGGAGCTGATACCCCGCCAGCAGTTCGAGATTGCCATCCAGGCCGCTATCGGCGCCAAGATAATAGCCAGGGAGACGGTGAAGGCTGTAAGGAAAGATGTAACGGCAAAATGTTATGGAGGCGACATAACAAGAAAAAGAAAACTCCTTGAGAAACAGAAAAAAGGAAAGAAGAGGATGAGGCAGATAGGAAACGTGGAGGTACCTCAGCAGGCATTCCTGGCAGTATTGAAGCTCGATTAAACTTTCAGCAGATAAGCTTGTACCCTTTCCCGTGAATGTTCAGGATCTTTACAGATGAATCCTTCCTAAGATATTTTCTGAGCCGTGTGATGTACACATCCATGCTTCTTGCATTGAAATAATTATCATCGACCCAAATCGTTTTCAGTGCAAAATTCCTTTCGAGTATTTCGTTACCCTGGCGGCATAGGAGATCGAGCAGCTCCGATTCCTTTGTTGTGAGCTTCACTGGCATGCCCTTATGTGAGAGCAGCTGTTTTACCGGATCAAATGTGTATTCACCCAGTACATAATTCTCCTCTTTCTTGTTCACAGCCGAACCGGCGGTTCTCCGGAGGATTGCTTCAATCCTGTAAATGAGCTCCTCCATCGAAAAAGGCTTGGTGATGTAATCGTCAGCTCCTGATTTGAAACCCTCGAGCACGTCCTCTTTCTGGTTCCTGGCAGTGAGGAAAATAATAGGTATCTCAGCATCGGTAAGTCGCATCTCCCTGGCAAGCGTCAGACCATCCATTTCTGGCATCATGATATCCAGGATGCACAGGCTGAAGGAGCCCGGGGCAAAAGCATTGAGAGCCTGGCTGCCGTTTACGCACAATGTGGTTGTATAATTTTTGGCATTGAGATAGTTCTTTAGAAGATTGCCCAGGTTTACATCGTCTTCGGCAAGAAGAATTTTTATGTTGTTCATATAGGTCTGTTTTGCGGTATGTATATAATGAATTTCGTCCCTTTGTTCAGCTGGCTTTCAACTTTTATATGGCCTGAATGTTCATCAATTATCTTCTTTACATAGCTGAGTCCCAATCCGAATCCCTTGACATTATGAACATTCCCGGAGGGCACCCTGTAGAATTTTTCAAAAACACGCCTGAAGTTCTCCTTTTTAATGCCTATTCCATTATCCTCAACGGTTATCTGGATGCCTCTTTTTATATTTCTTGTTGTTATGGTTATTTCAGGTTTGTCTTTCGAATATTTTATGGCGTTATCGATCAGGTTCGAGATTGCATTCCTGAAATGGACCTCATCAACCATGGCTATAAAACTATCAGCCCTGTAATCTTTAGTTACAATTCCATTTCTGCTTGCAATCTGAAGCCTGAAATTGTCAACAGCTTTGTCAAGGATCCTGTGTATGTCCATACCGGTAAGGTTGAGCTTCATCTTAACCTTTTCAAATATGGCCATTTGCAGGACTTTTTCAACCTGCTGCCTCAGCCTGGTGCTTTCATCGGAGATCATCGTGGCAAGCTGATCGATATCTTTTTCCCTGGCAGGTATCGATTTGTCAGCCATCATCTGTGAAGCAAGGGAGATAGTCGATATCGGTGTTTTCAGCTCATGAGTCATGTTGTTGATGAAATCATTCCTTATCTCAGATAATTTTTTCTGACGGAAAATCACTATAAATGTTCCGGTTGCCAGAATAAGGAGCGACGATGTGAACAACAGCGACAGGAAGCCGAGGTTGCCGATCTTCTCGAATTTATACTGATTCTCCTGCCGGCAGTACATGACAATCTGATTCTGTCCCGGAACGGGATCATTCGGGAATAGCTGAATAATGAATTTGTTTGTTCCGGGTTTGTTTGTGAATCCGGGTGTGCTCCAGATGATACCATAGAGACCGGAGCGGATTGAAAATTCATAATCCAGATAGATGCCTACATTGTTGAGGGCCGTTCTAAGCTGATGATTGACGTCCTCGGGATCGATCCTTTCCCTGATATCAGGAGTGTTGAGAAGGACCTTCTCCATAATTTCTTCGAGAAAAACAATCCTGTTGCTTACTCTGCCTGATATTTCAGAGTTTGGGATCTGGAAAGAGGGTTCTGTCCCTACTGCCGAAAAAGAGTCTTCAGATGTGGTAATGAATATTTTATGACCCGAGCTGGTTATGGCTATGGGTTGCTCGGGATTATTGAGCCCGTACATCCTTAAAAGTTCAGAATCGGGATGGTACCCACGCAGCTTCCTGGCAAGAGGTGAATTAGCCGGAACAATTGCAGTAATCGAGTCAGATGAAGCAGGATCTATCTCTTCGACAATATTCCTGATCAATTCCTTTTTTTCCAGTTCCAGCACCACTGATTCCAAAGCTTTATTAGCCTGGTATCGGAACTGCTGGTCAGTTATTGAAATCGCATTTTTTATCCAGTAAAGCTGAATTAGGATCAATCCCGAGATTGCCAGGAAAAAAAACACAGCCAGAAGAAGGATTGTCTTTTTCTTCATATAGTTGCAAAAGTACTTCTATTTGTCAAAACCAGAATACTTTAACGTACTTTAACAAATGAGTCATTATCAATGCGTTTATTAACATTTCATTAAGGTTTGGTTAATTTTGGGTTAATAGGGTTAAAAAGTTTTTTTTATGTCGAAACCCACTGTATCTTTGTAATGGATTTAGATACATAATGTATTTGGCACGATAAATTGAATCCAAAGATATAGAGGTTTTTTTCATAGGTTAGGTTAGTTTTAGGGTTATCAAAAAAGAGAGGCTGACGCCCGTCAGCCTCTTTCTTTTTTAAGAGGCCTCCAAATTTAAGAAATGGCATGAATTTTGGATTAACATAAGAGAGTTTTTTTCATAGGTTTAGGTTAGTTTCAGGGTTATATAAAAAGAGGAGGTTGACGCCAGTCAGCCTCCTTCTTATTTTGAGTATTTTTGCATTATGCGCGATCGATTATGGCATGGTTTTTGATCTTAATGTATCAGAGGTTTTTTTCATAGGTTAGGTTAGTTTTAGGGTTATCAAAAAAGAGAGGCTGACGCCCGTCAGCCTCTTTCTTTTTTTGTGCCAGCCTTAACATAATTATTTGCCAAGGTACATGACTTTGGAAATTTTAAGCTGTTTCTCCCACGCAGCCTGGTATATATGCTTTCTGATGATGCTCGACTTTTTCTTCTGAAGCCATGTAAGATCGATTATGTACGAGCTCCCGTCCTTAAAATGAAGCTTTGCCTTTTTTTGCTTGTGTGGAATTATAACTTCGTTCACATCTGACCAGTTGATTGAAAATTTCCTGGGTGCCAGAATTCCGAATCTGAACTCAAGCTTCTGATCATCCATCGAGAAATACTGATCTTTTCTTTTCACGGTTGAAAAGAATGCAATGAAACCGACTACTAAGCTGATTCCGAATGGAGCCATCGACAGGGCAATAGGAACAGTTTCTTTTTTCCCGAAAGCCACATGAAGGAGGATCACCCATAA
>JBLNAO010000382.1:0-5078 GCA_050259395.1 Chloroflexota bacterium | reverse complement strand
ATTGAGATGATGAGCAGAGTACCACGAAATGAAGGTCTCTTTACCTTATTTAACTGCATTCTTTTCTCCCTGTTCAGAAATTAAATTTAAAATACTAACTTTGCGGCTTATTTTGCAAAATCAATAATTTAAACTTATCAAATTCGATAAACTATGTCAAACGTTAAAAGAGTTTATTCCTTTGGGAAGAAAAGCGCAGAGGGTAAAGCCGACATGAAAAACCTTCTGGGAGGTAAAGGAGCTAACCTTGCCGAGATGTGTCTTCTTGGCCTGCCTGTTCCTGCCGGTTTCACCATCACAACCGAAGCCTGCATGGAATATTACAGAAATAACACCACCTTGCCGGCCGAGCTTATGCCGGAAGTATGGGCAGCCATGAAGAAGACCGAAGATACAATGGGTATGAAGTATGGTGATCCGGAAAACGCACTTCTCGTTTCCTGCCGTTCGGGTGCACGTAAATCCATGCCCGGTATGATGGACACAGTTCTTAATATCGGTCTGAGCTCTGCAACAATCCCCGGCTTCCTGAAGAAAACCAACAATCCGAGATTCGTATGGGACTCATACCGTCGTCTTATCATGATGTACGCTGACGTAGTGATGGAAAAGGCAGAGGATCTTCCGCCTGCCGAAGGTAAAGGAATCCGCAAACTTCTGGATGAGAGACTTGATGAGTTTAAAAAAGAGAAAAAATATAAATCAGACACTGAGATTTCTGCCGAGGAGCTCAAATTCCTTGCCGAGGAATTCAAGAAAATTATAAAAAAAGCTCTTGGCAAACCCTTCCCCGATGATGCAAAAGAACAGCTTGAAGGTGGCATCAAAGCAGTATTCAAGAGCTGGAATGGGAAGAAAGCCGTTTCATACCGCCGTATCGAAGGTATTCCCGACGATTGGGGAACAGCCGTCAACGTACAGGCTATGGTATTCGGAAACATGGGCGATACATCAGCTACAGGAGTTGCCTTCACACGTAACCCCGCAACCGGCGAGAATCTTTTCTACGGAGAGTGGCTTGTAAATGCCCAGGGCGAAGACGTTGTTGCCGGTATCCGCACTCCGAGTCCGCTTAACAACGAAACAAAGAACGAGCAGAACAAACATCTCCAGAGCATGCAGGAAGCCATGCCCGGAACATACAAGGAGCTTGTTGAGATCAGGAACATACTTGAAAAATCGTTCCACGACATGCTCGATATCGAATTCACGATACAGGAAGGCGTTCTCTATATGCTGCAGTGCCGTGCAGGTAAAAGAACAGGTACCGCTGCACTCAACATGGCAATGGACATGCTTCATGAGAAGCTGATCGACGAGAAAACAGCTGTTCAGCGCGTTGACCCCGCCCAGCTCGATGAACTCCTCCATCCTATCGCCGACCCGAATGAAGAAAAGAAAGTGAATGCAATGGTGAAAGGTCTTCCGGCTGGTCCCGGCGCAGCAGTAGGTAAAGTAGTATTTACCGCAGAAGATGCTGTTGCATGGTTCCGCAAAGGAGAGAAAGTGATTCTTCTCCGCGAGGAAACCAACCCTGAGGATGTTGAAGGCATGCGCGCTGCAGAAGGTATTCTTACCGCACGCGGTGGTATGACTTCTCATGCAGCTCTCGTGGCACGCGGCTGGGGTAAGTGCTGTATCGTGGGTGCAGGCGCTCTGCATGTTGACGCCGCCAGCAAAACAGCTAAAATATCCGGCTCAAACGACGTTATAAAGGAAGGTGATGTCCTTACCCTGAACGGAACAAAAGGTAACGTTTACAAAGGCGCCCTCAAGCTTATGGATGCTTCCGAGAATCCAAGATTCAAGGAGTTCATGACGATAGTTGACAAATTCAGGAAAATGGGTGTGCGTACCAACGCCGACACTCCCGCCGACGCATCTGTTGCAAGAAGCTATGGTGCTGAAGGTATCGGTCTCTTCCGCACAGAGCACATGTTCTACGGAAAAGGCTCAGAACAACCTCTCTTCCTTCTTCGCAAGATGATCCTTTCTGCAAACCTGGAGGAAAGAAGAAATGCTCTCGACGAACTTTCATCATTTGTCAAAAGAGATATGAAAGCAACAATGGTTGCTATGGATGGTCTCCCTGTTACATTCAGGCTTCTCGACCCGCCACTCCACGAATTCGTTCCGCAGGGCGCTGAAAAGCAGGCCGAGCTGGCAAAAGCTCTTGGCATCAAACCTGAGGATGTTGCAAAACGCGGAGAGGGTCTTCATGAATCAAACCCGATGATGGGACACCGCGGCGTACGTCTTGGCGTTACCTATCCGGAGATCAGTGAAATGCAGATAAGGGCTATTTTCGAGTCTACATGCGAGCTTATCAAAGAAGGAAAACAACCTCACCCGGAGATCATGGTTCCTGTTACATGCGATGTTGCTGAACTTGATTTCACAAAGAAAATCGCTGACAGAGTATATGCAGAAGTATGCCAGAAGTATGCTGTAAAGAGCATTGAATACAAATACGGCACAATGATCGAGATCCCGCGCGCATGTCTCCTGGCCGACAGGATGGCAAAAACAGCCGAGTTCTTCTCGTTCGGCACCAACGACCTCACACAGATGGGATTCGGTTTCAGCCGCGACGATACCGGAGCATTCCTGCATGACTACCTTGATAAGAAGATCCTTGCTGCAGATCCTTTCCAGACAATTGACCAGGAAGGTATCGGTCAGCTGATTGAAATGGCTGTTCAGAAAGGCCGTTCAACCAAGAAAGATCTGAAAGTAGGCATCTGCGGAGAACAGGGCGGCGATCCCGCATCAGTTGAGTTCTGCTTCAAGTCAGGACTCACCTATGTAAGCTGCTCACCCTTCAGGGTTCCAATTGCAAGACTTGCAGCCGCTCAGGCTTCAATCAAGTATGGCAAATAACAAACATTAATAATAATGAGAAGGGCATCCCAGGCGGATGCCCTTTCTTTATTCATGGAACAGGATGGCCTTTTAACTAACTTCTCTTAACTTTCGATAAGGCCGCCCTGACAAGCCTTACCCTGTCCTTTTCAAATTTTTATTAATTTTGTACTCTTTAATCTCCTAAATCAATAATCTGAGATGATAACCCCCGATGACCTCCTGCAGTACGGAATTGAAAATGTGCGGGAACTTGTTTATCAGCCCGATTACAACACTCTCTTTCTCGAAGAGACCAGGCCGGGACTAACCAAGGAGGAAAGAGGGACTATAACAAAGAACGGGGCTATTGCCGTTGACACTGGAATATTCACCGGAAGATCGCCCAGGGATAAGTATGTTGTTTTTGACGAGAAGACAAAAAACACTGTCTGGTGGAAAACCGAAAAAGCCTCTGTTTCAAATAACAAACGCCTGAGCCCGGAAATATGGCAGCACTGCAAAAAACTGGCCTCAGCACAATTATCCGCGAAGAGGCTTTTTGTGGTCGATTGCTTCTGCGGAGCCAACAGGAATACAAGGCTCAACGTAAGGTTCATTATGGAAGTTGCCTGGCAGGCACATTTCGTGAAGAATATGTTCATAAGGCCGGAGCCTGAAGAGCTGGAAAATTTCCACCCGGGATTTGTTGTGCTGATGGCATCGAAATGCATCAACGAGAACTGGAAGGAGCAGGGGCTCAATTCCGAGAATTTCGTTATGTTCAACCTCACTGAAAATATGCTTGTGATAGGCGGCACCTGGTATGGTGGTGAGATGAAGAAAGGCATCTTTTCCGTGATGAATTACTACCTGCCTCTCAGAGGTATGGCTTCAATGCACTGTTCTGCGAATGTTGGCCAAAAAGGTGACACCGCCATATTCTTCGGACTCTCGGGAACGGGAAAAACGACACTGTCGACAGATCCGGAAAGAGCACTGATAGGTGATGACGAGCATGGATGGGACGATGAGGGAATATTCAATTTCGAGGGTGGATGCTATGCAAAATGCATCAACCTCAGCAAAAAAAATGAGCCGGACATTTACGCGGCAATTAAGCGCAATGCCCTGCTCGAGAATCTTGTAGTGCTTTCTGACGGATCGATAGATTTCAACAACTCATCAAAAACAGAAAACACAAGGGTCTCCTACCCTATTTATCACATCCATAACATCGTAAAACCGGTCTCAAAAGGAGGGCATGCCAGAAAGGTTATTTTTCTCAGCGCTGATGCTTTCGGTGTACTTCCCCCGGTCAGCAGGCTTGATGAGGATCAAACGAGGTATTATTTTCTTAGCGGCTATACAGCCAAAGTTGCAGGCACTGAAAGAGGAATAGTAGAGCCTCTCCCTTCATTCTCTGCTTGCTTCGGTGCGGCCTTCCTGATGCTCGACCCGATAGTCTATGCCAATGAACTTACAAAAAAGATGAAGGCCCACCATGCCGAAGCCTGGCTGGTAAACACTGGCTGGATGGGTGGTCCTTACGGTATCGGAAGCAGGATCGACCTGCCCTCCACAAGAAAGATAATAAATGCAATCCTCGACGATTCAATTAAAAACTGCGAATACGAAACCCTGCCTGTTTTCAACCTGAGCATTCCAACCAGTGTCGATGGGCTTGATGAAGGAATACTTGATCCCGGGAAGGCATGGGATTCAAGGGTAAAATGGCATATCGCAGCCACCGATCTTGCATTCAAGTTCATCAACAACTTCAACAAGTTCACAAGCAATGAAGAAACAGCTAAGCTTGCGGATCACGGACCACAGATCTCCTGAAGAATGGATACTGTTGCTGCAATAATTGCGTTTTTGCTGGCCTACCTGCTTGGATCAATACCAACTGCAGTATGGGTGGGAAAGACTTTTCACAAAATAGATGTGCGCGAACATGGCAGCGGAAATGCCGGAGCTACAAATACAATCAGGGTGCTGGGATGGGCAACGGGCATTCCTGTCCTTATTATTGATCTCGGTAAGGGCTTTCTGGCAACAATGCTGCCTGTTTTTCTTCATGCTGCCCCATCCGGGAGCATATCTGAAATCAATCTTAAAATAATTGCCGGGTTGATTGCCATCCTGGGTCACATATTTCCTGTTTTTGCCGGCTTCCGTGGTGGGAAAGGTGTTGCATCTGCATTTGGTGTGCTTCTTGCGCTTCAGCCTCTGCT
>JBLNAO010000381.1:0-2903 GCA_050259395.1 Chloroflexota bacterium | reverse complement strand
TCCATGCTGATTTTTCCAAGCAGGATTCCATCTGCCGAATAGACTTCGGCATCGAGGAAATATTCAGGGTTTTCGAGTTCGCTGAAAGAGGGCATTCTTCCTAGTTTCTCTTTTGAGATAAGAATGAACAGAAGAATGATTAAAGCAAAAGGTAGAATGAACAAAGACCAGAACCAGATCAGGTATTTTTTGTTGTTTTCTTTGCCTGCCATTTTCAGGGAAATTTAGGGACGAAAATAGTAATTAATAAAGAATATTAACGGTTTATTTTGAACTTTGGTACCTAATTGACTTACTTTGTCGGCTGAATAAAATGTACAAATATCTCGTGTGATGAGCGAAAACCTTGTTATTGTTGAATCACCGGCTAAAGCTAAAACCATAGAGAAGTTCCTCGGCAAGGATTTCAGGGTTGTTTCGAGTTTTGGACACATCAGGGACCTTGCCAAGAAGAATCTCGGTATTGACATTGAAAAAAATTTCACTCCCAACTACGAGATCCCAAAGGAAAAAACGAAAGTTGTAACAGAGCTCAGGAAGGCAGCCAAAGAATCAGGCACCATCTGGATCGCATCCGATGAAGACCGCGAAGGTGAAGCCATTGCCTGGCATCTGGCAAAAGTTCTGAATCTCGATCTTGAAACAACAAAAAGGATCGTTTTCCATGAAATAACCAAAGAGGCCATATCTAACGCAATCAGCAACCCGAGGAAAGTCGATATGAACCTCGTGAACTCACAGCAGGCACGCAGGATTCTCGACAGGATTGTTGGCTTCGAAATATCACCGGTGCTCTGGAAAAAAGTTCAACCTTCCCTCTCAGCCGGACGCGTTCAATCAGTGGCCGTCCGCCTGATAGTTGAACGCGAAAGGGAGATAATAGCCTTCAAACCTGAATCATCCTTCAGGGTAACGGCAATCTTCCGCCCTGAATCATCAAAGGATGAGAATGCGTATATACGTGCCGAGTCAACGAAACGCTTTGCAGATGAGAAGGAAGCAGCTGCATTCCTGGAACTGTGCAAATCTTCCGCATACACCGTAGGCAATGTCAGCGTAAAACCCGGAACAAGGTCACCTGCACCGCCATTCACAACATCAACATTGCAGCAGGAAGCATACAGGAAGCTGGGATTTTCAGTTGCACAGACAATGGCTGTGGCTCAGAAACTTTATGAATCGGGAAAGATAACCTACATGAGAACCGATTCAACCAACCTTTCGGGCCTGGCGCTGTCAAAATCGAAAGAGGTGATCAGTTCGGAATTCGGGGAAAAATATTCGAAAACAAGGCAGTTTCATACTAAAACGAAGGGTGCACAGGAGGCGCATGAGGCGATCAGGCCGGCATATCTGGAGCAGACAACCGTTTCAGGAAGCCAGAACGAAAAGAAACTTTACGATCTTATCTGGAAGAGAACAATAGCATCGCAAATGGCTGATGCACAGGTTGAAAAAACCACAATCACAATAAATCTCAGCAATTCACCAATAAATTTCCAGGCAACCGGTGAGGTGATAAAATTCGACGGTTTCCTGAGAGTATATACTGAATCGACCGACCAGGAAAATATCGATGAGGATAAATATGTGATCCCCCCGGTTAAAACCGGGATGGCGTTATCGTACGACAGCATTGCCGCAACCCAGAAATTCACAGGTCCTCCACCGAGATATACCGAGGCCAGCCTTGTTAAAAAACTTGAGGAGCTGGGCATCGGACGACCCTCTACTTATGCTCCTACAATATCCACAATTCAAAACAGGGGATATGTTTCGAGGGAAGACAGGCCTGGTGAAAAAAGAGAGATAAAGATAATGACCCTTGAAAGGGGAAAGATATCTTCAACATCGAAGTCAGAGATTGCAGGAAAGGAGAAATCCAAGCTTTTCCCACAGGATATAGGCATGATAGTCAATGATTTTCTGATGGAGAATTTTCCTGAGATTGTCGATTATAATTTCACTGCCGAGATCGAAGAGCAATTTGACGAGATTGCAGGCGGAAAGCTCAAGTGGACGGGAATGCTTGAAAAATTTTACGACCCTTTCCATAAGACTGTCACAAGCACACTCGAAAAGAAAGAGCGCAAAACAGGCGTGAGGGTTCTTGGCGATCATCCCGAAACGGGTGAACCCGTTACAGTGAGGATGGGCAGGTTTGGCCCTGTTGCACAAATCGGTAATGGCGACAAACCTAAATACGCGAGCCTTCCGAAGAACCTTCTCCTTGAAACAATAACACTCGATGAAGCCCTGAATCTGTTCAGGCTGCCGCGCTCACTAGGTGAACATGACGGAGGTGATATTGTAGTAGGCATCGGGAAGTTCGGACCATATATTCGCTATAAAAGCAAGTTCTATTCCCTTAAAAAAGGAGTCGATGATCCTTACACATTGACCTTTGAAAGAGCCATCGAGATCATCAATGAGAAGAATGAGGCCGACAAGAAAAAAGTAATAAAGAATTTTGACGATATAATGGTCCTCAACGGAAGATACGGTCCGTACATCGCCAAGGACAAGCAGAACTACAAGCTGCCGAAGGGAACAGAACCGGAGAAACTGACAAAGGATGAGTGCCTTGCGATAATCGAGAAAAGCGACAAAACGAAAAAGAAGTCCTGATAACTGATCCGCATGCTTGATCTGAACGATTATTTCAATCCTGTAAGCATTGAAAAACCTGAATTCGAGTTTCTTAATGCACAGGCCGGTGTGCCTCATAACATCTTCATCCATACCGAAAACAATCCCCTGAAAGGCATTGGGAAGTTCAGGATTGCACTTCTTGGAGTGCCCGATGGCAGGAATTCTCCCAATGCCGGTTCACTCAGAGCCCCCGACTCGATCAGGGCTGAACTTTACAAGCTTTCGAGGATACCGGGAAAAATGAAGATAGC
>JBLNAO010000380.1:0-15678 GCA_050259395.1 Chloroflexota bacterium | reverse complement strand
CGGGGAGAATCCTGGAAGCAAAAGCTCTTAACGTTATAGCCGAGTTCGGCAAGAGATGCAGCTGCGCTCGCACCTGAAAGTCCCGTTCCGACAACTATTATCTCAAGCTTCTTCTTATTTGCGGGATTGACAAGCCTCGAATTTGCCTTGTATTTTGTCCATTTCAGAGCCAGCGGACCATCAGGTATTTTGACATCTATTTTATCCATGATCAATGGGTTTCAGGTTATTTCAGAAGCCAGAGTGAAATTGAAATGAAAGCAAAACCGGCGGGAATGAATATAGCATAGATCACGGCAAGCCATTTGACAACCGGTGTCCATATCCTGTGATTCAGCCCCAGCGTCTGTGTGGCTGACCAGATTGCGTGATACAGGTGAAGGCCAAGTATTATGAAGCTTATAATATAAATATAGTTGTATGCAGGTATGCTGAAAAGATTGTGGGCAACAGTATAGAAATCTTCAGGGTTACCCGGAACCAGGCCAAGCTTGATGAAAAAGAAGTTGAAGAAGTGAAGCGCGAGGAAGATCATTACCGACCCGCCGGTCCAGATCATGAAGCGTGAAAAGAAAGAAGTGTCTGACTTGTTCACTTTTACATATCCAACAGGCCGGGAAGACCAGTTGTGAATCTGTACAATGAATCCCCAGATAATATGAGCCAGCAGAGCCGTTATAAGAAGTACCTCAATAATCCGCACAACAGGGAAACTTGCCATGAAATAAGCCGCCTTGTTGAAAACCTGAGGATCATCCTGGAGAAGCAAAGAATTTATGTAGAGGTGCACAGGCAGGAAGAAGAGGAGGAAAATGCCCGCAAGCGCCATCACTAATTTCTTTGAAATGGAAGAAAAAAGAACTTTTTCCATTGAAACCTGGTTGTTAATGAACTAAAATGCAATACTGAGGAACAATACCAAATTTACCTTTTTTCTGCAAGAAAAACAATATTCACCTGACTAGCGTATAATATGATAAGCATCATAAATGATTAATGTTTATTTTTGCATTGTTAAACATTTCACAATATGTATTCGACAATTCACGGTCGGAAGATATGGTATACCGACAGCATTAAGGGAGAGAAAACTATTTTGCTTGTGCATGGATACCTTGAATCATCTGAGGTCTGGAATGGTTTCGCCGACAGGCTTTCTTCGGAATCCAGGGTGATTGCAATCGATCTTCCCGGTCATGGCCATTCGGAGGTGTACAGCGAGACACATTCGATGGAAATGATGGCAGACATCATCCGCGAACTGCTCGAAATGCTCAGGATAACCAAAACTTTTATGGTGGGCCACTCCCTGGGCGGTTATGTGACCCTCGCCTTCCTTGATCTCTACCCTCACATGCTAAGCGGATATTGCCTTTTCCATTCACATCCGCTGGCCGATACACCGGAAACAGTTGAAAAAAGAAAGAACGACATATCGGCTGTTGTCGAAGGGAAAAAAGATCTCATTTACCCCGACAGTGTTGAAAAGATGTTTGCCCCTGGAAACATTGATTTATTAAAGGAACAGGTGAAGAGATCAAAAAAGATTGCATCTGTCATTCCGGGCAATGGCATGATTGCCCTGCTGAACGGCATGATAAAAAGGCCTTCGAGAGTTGCTGTGATGGAGGAAGGAAGGGTGCCCTGCCTCTGGATACTTGGAACAATGGATAACTTCATTCCTTTTGAAACAATCCGTGGGAAGGTGAATTTGCCTTTGAATGCCACCATTGTGGTCTTACGGAATTCAGGTCATATGGGGTTCGTAGAGGAGGAAGAAAATGCTGTTGGTGCTGTTAATGAATTTTTACAAGGTCTTTGAAAATGCAAAGAGACAAGGCATGCCTTGTCTCTACACATCAAAAAAATATGTTTAATTCTTTGTTATAGGGCCCTTTATTTCCGGTGTGTCATCCGATTTGTTCTTCTCGAGAAAGCTGATTGCGTATTTAAGTGTGGTATCGATGTCTTCCCATATAGGGTAAAATCCTTTATTATCGAGAATATTCCTGGCAATATAAGCTTCAAGCTGGATGTGAATAATATGTGCTGAGGTTCTCAGCCCTTCACGGTCCTCCTTAACACCGTTGGCTGCAGCATACTTTACAAACTGCGGGAGTAACGATTGCCTGTCGAGGAATCGTTTCATATCAATTGGTTCGGCAAATTTCTTAAGGGTCTCCCTGTTCGTTTCGGTGTACTTAAGAGCGAACCTGTAAATCAGCGATCTTACACTAATAAAGTAATTGGAGATGCCGGATGTGTCAACCGGTACGTACTCATCAGGCATGATACCTCCTCCGCCGTAAACGACACGGCCAGCGGGAGTTGTGAATTTAAGCGAATCGGAATGCTGGATGCTGTCGGATGCTTCTGGATCGCCCTGGGCTGATCGTGCGAGAAGCTCCTCGTAATACTCGTCAAAGCCATGTGCGTATGACCTCTGGATCGACCGGCCTGTTGGAGTGTAATATCTTGCTATTGTGAGCCTCATCCCTGAACCATCGGCAAAAGCAACAGGTTCCTGCACAAGGCCTTTCCCGAAAGATCTGCGGCCGATAATTGTCCCCCTGTCATTATCCTGTATGGCTCCTGCAAGAATCTCGCTTGCCGAGGCGCTCCATTCATCGATCAGGATCACCAGGTTGCCGGTCTCAAATTCGCCCTTCCCGGTGGCTCTTGCTTCATTTCGGGGGTGCGTCCTTCCCTTAGTGTAAACTATGAGCTGGTTTTCCTTGAGGAACTGGTTGGCAATCTGAACAGATGCTTCCATGATACCTCCCGAATTGCCCCTCAGATCAATTATAAGGTTCTTCATGCCCTGTATCTTCAGGTCGCGCAGATTCTTCATGAACTCATCGAAAGTGGTCATTGCGAAATTGTTGATCTTCATATAACCGGTACTGTCATTTACCATGTATGAAGCATCGATGCTGTACATCGGGATTTTATCGCGGATGATCTCGAAAGGCATCAGATCTTTCATGCCATTCCTCAGAACCTTAATTTTGACCACTGTTCCTCTCTGGCCTTTAAGCATGCTCATCACCCTCTGGTCACTGATGTTTTTTCCGGCCACAAGCGAATCGTTCACCCAGAGTATTTTATCTCCGGGCATCAATCCCACTTTCTCCGAGGGGCCCCCGGGTATTGTACTTATAACCAATATCGTGTCTGTCAGCATGTTGAATGAGATGCCGATGCCGTCGAAATTTCCCTGGAGAGGTTCATTTGCACGGGCAAGGTCCTTGGCCGGGATATAGACCGAATGTGGGTCGAGCTTTTTAAGCATTGCCGGAATGGCGGTCTCTATCAGATCATTACGGTTTACGGAATCAACATAATTGGCCTCTATTATATTCAGGATATTCGTAAGCTTGTCGTTGCGGAATCTCAAACCCTGTGCAGCCGGTGCATTATCGCCCGAGGGGAAAAACTTGCCGATGATCACACCGATTGCGAGGGTAACACCCACCAGCAAAGGGAGAAAAATGCTTCTTTTTGAATTATTGTAGTTCATAAATGTCTTTTTCGGGATCGATATAAACCAGTTCAATTCCTGCACGCTTTAGAAGATCAAGTCCATCGGTCTTATGGTACCGGTTGCAATATACAACCCTCTTAATCCCGGATTGTATTATGAGCTTTGCACATTCCATACAGGGTGATGTTGTGACATAAAGTGTTGAATCTTCACTGGAATTATGTGACTTTGCAACCTTGGTGATTGCATTTGCCTCCGCATGAAGAACATATGACTTTGTAACATTGTTCTCATCTTCACACACATTTTCAAAACCTGAGGGGGTGCCGTTATACCCGTCAGAAATGATCATCTTGCCTTTTACGATCAGGGCTCCGACCTGCCTTCTTATGCAGTATGAATTCTGCGCCCATATAGTGGCCATCGCAAGGTAACGCTTGTCAAAGATTACCTGCTTCTCACCATACGGTTTAAGATCTTTGTTATCGGGCATCAGTTAATAACAATTTAAAGGGCTCAAAGTTAATTAATTTTACATGTCTCTTTTTGTCGCAGTTTCATTATTTATTTGATGAAGTTGATAACTATTTCACTTTTCAACTGTTTTATATTAGTTACTCAATCTATTTTAGCATGAATTTTGTTTAAGGATCCCGGCGCGGTTTCAATAACAGCTCTGTGGTCCACTTTTTAATCTTATTTGTCATGAAGCACTTTCTCTCTTTACTTGTTATGACAATGGTATTCCCGTTTGTCTCAGGCCAGAATAAATTTGCTGATCCGCGCGACGGAAATGTTTACGGCACAATTACAATGAACGGCATCACATGGATGAAGGAAAACCTGCGATTCACGGGAATTGAAGGTGCATACTGCTTCGATAATGACAATAATAACATTCCGATTTATGGCGCCCTGTATGAATGGAAGGCTGCTCAGAAAGCGTGCCCGGCAGGCTGGCATCTCCCGACAGGAGCCGAATTCGCTGCTCTCACAAATCAGCTTGAGGGAACCGAATCATGGGGCAAGGGACCAAGTGAAACCTTCAACATCCAGCTTGGCGGGCTTCAGGATCATGAGGGCATCTTCTCGGAAGTGGATGAAAGTGCTTACTACTGGACTTCGACTGAATATGACGAAAACAATGCCGAGTTTTTCAGCTACCTCATAATTCACACAAAGACCGTGATCGACATTTCACGAAAGGACGACATAGCCGATATCCACGGCAGCGAAAAGATAAACAGGTATTCGGTACGCTGTGTGAAGGACTGATCATTTACACGGTTCAGATGACCTTTGCTGAAAAAGCAATTTCCTTCTTCCGGAACCTGGAATTCACAGGCAGGCTTCCCAAAGGAATTCACATTATGAATCCTTTTCGCGAGAATGCTGAAATCATCCCTCTTATAAGCCTGTTTTTCAGGAAGTTTTACAATGATGAGCAGCACAGGCATTTGATCCTGGGGATCAATCCCGGCAGATTCGGCGCTGGTTCCACAGGCATCCCATTCACCGATACAATAAGACTTTCGGAAAAATGCGGGCTCACCCTTCCCGGAACAAAAACATTCGAGACTTCATCAGCATTCATCTACGAGATGATAGATGCCTACGGCGGCACAGAAAAATTCTATTCTGATTTTTACATAAGCGCCATTTCACCTCTTGGATTCACAAGAGAAGGAAAGCTCAAACAGGTAAATTACAATTATTATGACAGCAGGGAGCTCACAAAGGCTGTTTCCGGCTTCATAAGAAAAACCCTTGAGGATCAGCTGGAATTCGGAATTGAGCGCGATGCATGCTTTTGTCTCGGGACAGGAAAAAATTACAAATTTCTGCAGGAGATGAACGAGAAAGAAGGTTATTTTGCCAAAATAGTTCCGCTTGAGCACCCAAGGTTCATTATGCAGTATAAATCAAAACAAAAACAGGATTATATCCGTAAGTATGTTGAAGAATTCCGCAAGGTGATAGATAAAAGGAATTCATAAAGGCCTGAAAGGAGACAAAGATGAAGTAGTATGGAACATGCACGACACAGCCATGGAGATGTCAGCGGGAAGAATGTGCTGATAACAATTCTGCTGAATATCGCCATTACTGTCGCGCAATTCATCGGAGGCTTCATCTCCGGGAGCATGGCCCTCATGTCCGATGCAGCTCACAATTTCAGTGACGTTCTTTCTCTGGTAATAAGTTACTGGGCAATCAGGATCTCGGGAAGAGAACAAACCCTCAGGCAGACTTACGGATACAAGAGAGCAGGCATTTTTGCTGCCTTCATAAACACATCGATACTTCTTGTCATTGCATCGATACTGATCTGGGAAGCCATTACACGCCTGATCCATCCGGAGCCGGTAACAGGACCCATTGTTATTATACTGGCTGCACTTGGAATACTTCTGAACGGACTGAGCCTTTTTTTCATCAAAAAGGATTCAGAGGGAAACATGAATATCAGGTCGGCATTTATTCATCTCTTTGCCGACATGCTCACATCAGTGGCCGTTCTGGCCGGGGGCTTGATTATTACATACCTTGGCTGGTTCTGGATCGACGGTGTTCTTTCAATCATCATAGCATTGTGGCTCATATACAGCACCTGGGGTATTTTTTACAAGGCGGTAAGGATATTCATGCAGTTCACCCCCACCCATATCGATATCGAAGAGATTGCCCGTGAGATAACCTCCATACGCGGCATCAGGAATATTCATCACGTCCATGTCTGGCAACTCGATGAGCACGAGGTGCTCCTGGAAGCACACCTCGACATGGAGGAAGATTGCTCGGTCTCGTGTTTTGAGTCAATCCTTCAGCAGGTTGAGGAAGTCCTTGCCAGGTTCGATATCCACCATTTCAACATACAGCCCGAAATGCACCGTGACGACCATAAGGAACTCATACATACTCATAAACCGGGTAAATCACACCGCCACTGAAGCATACAGATCAGCCTTCAATCTTGAATCCTGAGGAAACTTTTCATAATGCCTGTTGTTATACATAACCGGTAATAACTGGATTGGCAAATATGAAAGAGATTTCGGGAAATTTACTGCTGAAGCTCATAGGAAGGCCGGACACTCATGTAATTGATGTCCGGCCTGTTGATGCTTACAATGGCTGGGTTCTTAAAGGTGAGAAGAGGGGAGGGCATATTATGGGAGCCAGGGGCCTTCCGGTAAAATGGGCCAGTTATATCGACTGGATTGAGATTGTGCGGCATAAAGGCATCCTCCCGGGCAATAAAATCGTAATCTATGGTTATGATGATGAGAGCATTGAAAAGGTGTCGGGATTGTTCATGAAAGCCGGGTACGATGATATATCAGCTTACAGGCATTTCGTCGATGAATGGTCGGATGACGCCGACTTCCCTATGGATAATCTCCCGAGGTACAGGAATCTTGTTTACCCCGGATGGGTGAACATGCTGATAAATGGCAAAAGACCACCTTCTTACAGCAATAAGAATTATGTGATAATACATGCGCATTACAGGAACAGGAATGCGTATCTGAGCGGGCATATTCCGGGTGCCATTGATATGGACACGCTTGCCCTTGAGGAGCCGGAGACCTGGAACCGCCGAAACCCAGCTGAGCTGAGAGAGGCGCTCGAATCACATGGCATAAGTGCCGATACCACAGTTATTCTGTACGGCAAGTTCATGTTCCCCGATAATAATGATCCCTTTCCGGGAAGTGCTGCCGGCGATATCGGGGCTATGAGGTGCGCTTTTATAATGATGTATGCGGGCGTTAAGGATGTAAGGATCCTTAATGGCGGCTTCCGGTCCTGGGAAGATGCCGGGTTGCCGGTTTCTTACAGCGATGAGCCAAAAAAGAAAACAGAAGATTTTTCATCGGTTATTCCTGCCAATCCTTCACTTGCAGTTGATACCCCCGAAGCAAAGGAGATCATTGCCTCGGTCAATAGCGAACTTGTTTGCGTGAGAAGCTGGAGCGAGTATACAGGTGAGGTGAGCGGTTATAACTATATCGAAAAAAAAGGACGCATACCCGGTGCTGTTTTCGCCGACAGCGGATCCGACGCCTACCACATGGAGAATTACAGGAATGTCGACCATACCGTCAGGGAATATCATGAAACTGATGAAATCTGGAGGCGCAGCGGCATAACACCCGATAAGCACCTGGCTTTCTACTGTGGCACAGGCTGGAGGGGGAGCGAGGCGTTCATCAATGCATGGCTGATGGGATATCCTTCAATATCTGTTTACGATGGCGGATGGTTCGAATGGAGCAACGATCCGTCAAATCCTGTCGAGACAGGGATACCCGAATCGCTTGAGAAGCAAACGATCCATTCTTTCTGATATGACCGGTTACCCTTCATATTCTGTTCACGAGGCGACTGATGTTTTTGTCAACGGGAATCTTGCCGCAGACACCGCTCTCGGATTGTCCTCTTTTCCGAAATACCTCCTGCCGAAGTATTTTTATGATGACAGCGGGTCAGCCCTTTTCCGTGAGATAATGAATATGCCGGGATATTATCTGACAACATGCGAGTATGAGATTTTTTCGGAGAATTCATCATCGATTGCCGCACTTCTGAATGACGAGGCTTCATTCCTGAACATTCTTGAACCCGGCTCCGGTGACGGGTCAAAGACGTTACTTTTGCTAAAAGCCATGGTAAATCAGGGATTCAATTTCAGGTTCGTTCCCGTCGATATCAGCCGGGAGGCGAATGAAATTCTGAGGGAAACAATAATCGCCCAGCTTCCTGATGCAGATGTAAGACCAAGAACGGGAGATTATTTCCATATGTTCAACGATGCCGAAGTCAACCCAGGAGAAAGGAATGTCATACTTTTTCTCGGGTCGAACATAGGCAACCTCAGCAATAACGAGCTTCACTTGTTTCTTCAGAATATTTCTGACTTTACCACACGGGGAGACAAGCTGCTTATCGGCTTTGACCTGAAAAAGTCTCCCTCCGTGATCATGAAGGCTTATGATGATCCTTACGGACTTACAATGAAATTCAATCTGAACCATCTTCTGAGGCTAAACAGGGAATTGCAGGCTGATTTCAATATTTCATTGTTCGAACATCACACCGAATATAATCCCGTTACCGGTGAATTGAAAAGTTATCTTTTTTCAACAATGGAACAGGATATCCACATTGGGGCCTTGGGTGAAACTTTCACATTCGGGCAGTGGGAACCAGTGTTTATGGAGCTCTCAAGAAAATTCGATGTAAATGCAATTGAGTCATTAGCTATTTCTCATGGTTTCAGGATTGTTAAAAATTTCACAGATCGCAGGAACTGGTTCGTCGATTCGGTCTGGACCAGGATTTAGTCACATAACTCTTCATGTTAGAAAGCATTTTAACGGTTTCCGTGACCGGTTTTTTTGCAGGTTTCATCTTCGCGATGCCGATTGCGGGACCGATAAGTGTTCTTATCGTGTCGAATGCACTTAACGGTAAAAGAAAATACTGCAACCAGATATCAAGGGGCGCCGCTGTTTCAGATTTCATTTATATTTTCATTGCCGTCTTCGGAGTAACAAGCCTCTATGCCTGGTACAAACCTGCCATTCCCTACATGCTTCTGGTCGGCGCGGTGTTCTTTATCATATTGGGTTACACAATCTTCAGGCAGCCTGTGGATGTGGAGCATTTTGATCAAAAAACCCATATGACCGAGAGGATAAAAAACAGTGAATCAAGAGGGTTTTACACCGGGTTTATGGTGAACATGCTGAATCCTACACAGTTCATCAGCGGCCTTATATCTTCGTTCTTTGTAATCTCACTCGTTGCATCCCTTGGCTTCAACACAGGCGGTCTGGAATCGAGCCTTAACAATAACGTGAAAGAGATCGGTTCAGTAAATGGAAAGAATATTGAAGCAAGAGTTCCTGAAAAGTTCAGGAATATTGAAGACCAGGGTGCTGCAGAGGCTTCGGCGGAACAGAACTATCCATCATATTTTCATGTAGTGATAAGTGTATTTTATGCAGTAAGCCTTTCCCTTGGCAGTCTTATCTGGTTTTATTTACTGGCATGGATACTTTCCCGGTACCGCAGCCTGATAAATGTGAAGATACTCACCTTTCTCATTAAAGCTTTTGGTATAAGCCTGTGCCTGATTGGACTGTATTTTGGTTACCTTGGTGCAGTCAGTGCAGGTGGCTGATATTTCTAAAAAATCATTAACTTTATTTTTTACTCCGGGCTATATGTTGTTCAAACTCTCTTTGTTGGCAGTTTTCGGTATTGCAATGGCACATTTCGAAGGTGTCGTCGTTGTTTACCTGAGGAAAGCTCTCGGGATGCTCGATTCGGACGGAAACAAGGAATCAGCAGAAAAAATCCCTAAACGTTTCCTTCACATAGAGATGACGAGGGAAGCCGCTACGATTGTCATGCTTGTTGTGATAGCCTGGCTCACCGGAACAACATGGCCCGAACGGGGGATATTTTTCCTCTGGACATTCGCCTTCTGGGACCTGTTTTACTACCTGTCACTCTATATTCTGATCAAATGGCCGCCTTCATTGAGGTCTATTGATGTATTGTTCCTTATTCCGGTTCCATGGATTGCCCCGGTATGGTTTCCGGTTGGTGTTTCGTCGCTAACGATTCTGGTTATAGCGGCACTTTATTTATTAAGGATTTTTTGACCTCACTTTCTTTCTGTTACACAGAGTTACATTGAGAAGACACAGAGCTTCAAAGAGTTTCTCCGATCGATCATTTCTCTGAGGTTCACTGTGGTTCACTGTGTTTCTCTGTGCAAGTTTTTGCTAATTTTGTGTTTAAATCATCTCACTTGTTCAGGTATCCCGACTCCTCTCTGCGGCTTCAGACAATTTTCCGCTCGTTAAAGTACAGGAACTACCGGTTGTTTTTCAGCGGGCAGAGCATTTCGCTTATCGGCACATGGATGCAGAGGATTGCCATGCCATGGCTTGTGTATCACATGACGGGTTCGGAACTGTTGCTCGGGGTGGTGAGTTTTGCGGGGCAGATACCCACATTCCTTCTTGCACCTTTTGCCGGTGTTGTTACAGACAGGTGGAGCAAATACAATGTGCTTGTCATAACACAGGTCTTCTCGCTGGTGCAGGCCTCAATACTTGCGATTATTACCCTCACCGGATCAGTTGAGCTCTGGCATATCATATCCCTCAGCATTGCTCTTGGCTGTGTCAATGCCTTTGATGTTCCCACACGCCATTCGTTTGTGATCGATATGGTAGGCAACAAGGAGGACCTTGGTAATGCCATTGCGCTCAACTCGCTCATGTTTAACGGCGCCCGCCTGATAGGACCATCTGTTGCAGGACTTCTTCTGGCTGTCACAAGTGAGGGAGTCTGTTTCCTTATAAATGCCGTCAGCTACATCTTTGTGGTTGTCTCTTTGCTCATGATGAAAGTCGGTCCCGCAAAGCTGAACGCTCATGAGTCGCCAATGTTTCAGGATTTGAAAGAGGGACTTAAATATGCTTTTGGCTTCCCGCCGATACAGCATCTTCTGTTGCTTCTGACTGTTGTCAGCCTTACCGGGATGTCGTACCAGGTTCTTATGCCTGTGTTCGCCAAAACTGTGCTCGGGGGAGGATCATCGACCTATGGATTCCTGATGGGTGCGGCAGGGCTTGGAGCTCTTGCAGGTGCAGTGTTCCTTGCATCAAGGAAAACCGTGCTCAGGCTGGGACGAATCGTTCCTGCGGCAACTTTGCTTTTCGGATCAGGCCTGATCGCGCTCTCATTCTCCAGGATGTTTATGGTCTCGGTGGTTCTTATGACATTCATCGGTGCAGGTTCAATGTTGCAGGCAGCTGCCAGCAATACGATTCTGCAAACCATTACCGACGACGACAAGCGAGGGAGAATAATGAGCTTCTACACAATGGCGGTAATGGGTACAGCGCCTTTCGGAAGCCTTCTCTCGGGAGCAATGGCAAAAGCAATAGGGACACCAGTTACGGTGCTGATTTTCGGGATAATAACAATTCTCAGCGGCTTGTTCTTCTTCCGTAAGCTGCCCGAACTAAGGAATCTTGTAAGGCCGATTTACATCAGGCTTGGAATAATCCGCGAAGTTGCAGAAGGCATGCAGAAATCTGAGGATGTTCCCGTCGCATGATGGATTCAGCCAGGCACCAGGTAATTCCTCTATTCTGAGATCTCGTAAACCGCACTTGTCAGCGGGTTTGCCGATCCGGCATTCAGACCCACCTTCATCAGGTAATCGCCGGTGTAGGATCGGCCGCTCTCCGACGGTCCCATACGCCTTCCATCGTTAACATTGATCTCGGTTATCTTGTATGTTTTCTGTGGATCGAGTCCCTGCAGCCTTACCTTGTTGAATGCTTCGCCATAGCGTGAGTTCAACGTGTAAGCAAACATAACCGCCTTGCTCCTGGTTTCATTCACATACATCAGCACAGCCCTGTTTTCCTGGTACGGAGAAACGAGCCGATAAAGATCGCCATGCCAGATGATATCGCTGAGCCTTTTGTAATTTTCTATCGCCGTCTGGCTGAACTTCAACTCAGCCTCTGTTAATTCCTTAACAGGTATGTCATAACCCATCTTGCCCATCATTGCCACATCGGTCCTGAACTTCAGCGATTGTTTCCCCCATGAAGTGATATGATTGCAGACTGAAATTGCAGGGTAGAAATAAGAATAGCCCCATTGAATGTAGACCCTTTCAAGGGCGTCGGTATTGTCGCTTGCCCAGAACTCCGTAAAATAGCGCAATGCCCCGTAATCAACCCTTCCGCCACCGCCGGAACAAAGCATCATTGGCAGCTTCGGATATTTCTGACGGATCTTCTCGAGTACTGAGTACAGGCTGTTCACATAATCGATATAAAGATGGGATTGCTTGTCTTTCAGATAAACCGAATACGCATTGGTCATCATACGGTTGCAATCCCATTTGAAGAACGCAATTCCAGGGTATGATGTCATCAGTCCGTCCACGACATTATAGACAAATTCCTGGACCTTCGGGTTTGTAAGATCGAGCACAAGCTGGTTGCGGAAGTAATGTTCCGGCCTGTTTGGCAGTTTCAGCACCCAGTCGGGGTGCTTTTCATAAAGCTCGCTCTTTGGATTCACCATTTCAGGCTCAATCCAGATCCCGAATTTCACTCCTTTGTTTTCAGCTTCTTTTACAAGGTAACCTATTCCGTCGGGAAGCTTGGCCTTGTTCTCCTGCCAGTCTCCGAGGCCTGCCCTGTCGTTGTTCCTGGGATATTTATTTGCAAACCACCCATCGTCGAGCAGGAACAAATCGAGTCCCATCTTCTTTGTGTCATCCAGAATTCCTGTCAGCTTTTCCTGGTTGAAGTCGAAATACGTGCTTTCCCAGTTGTTAAGGAGAGTATACCTTGAACCATTCCCGTCCATCACCCCGTAATTCCTTCCCCACCTGTGAAGGTTGCGGCTTGCCTGTCCTCTTCCCATGTTGGAATAGGTAAAGATGAATGAAGGGGTCTTGAATGTTTTTCCCGGTTGAAGTGAATATTCCGATGCGTATGGATTGATTCCGGAGATCACTCTGAGCGAGTTCTTTTCATCGATCTCGAACAGGAACCTGAAGTTTCCCGACCAGCCCAGTGTGCCTGCAATAAGTTCCCCACTGTTCTCATCTGATTTGCCGTTAAGCGAAAGGAAAAAGACGGGTGTCTGGTACATGTGAGCCCTTGTGCCAAGCTTGGTATCGAGTATCTTGATCCCTGCGGTAAGCTGGCTTTCCTCCATTTTCATCTCCTCTGCCCAGTCGCCATGGAATTGTGTCAGCCAGTACTTTTCGGCATCGAAATGAAGCATTGAGGATGCGTAATTGAAGAATGTAACCGGAAGCTTTTCCCGGTGAATTATTTCGACCCATTGTTCGATCACATCCTCTTTGTTAAATGCACGGATGTTAATGGTGACTTCAACCGGGTATACAGGGTCTTTAAGCAATATTTTTGTAAGTGTGACATTCTGATCAGGATTCATCACCTCATGGCTGGCATATTTTAGCTCGAGAGATGGATTGAAATCATTATGGGTGGCTCTTATAGAGGCCTCGAAAAGATTGTCGGTACCGAAAGTCGCATAAGCCGGGTGACCCGCATCCCTTTGCTGTGCAAGTGCATCGGGCGAAGCAAGCTTTGGCCCGAGGTATGCCTGGTACAGCCTGCCGTCCCTTCCATTCACTTTATAAACAAGTTCGAAATTAGCGGTTCCGGTTGAAATCATCACATCTTTGAGGTTTTGCTGCGGCCCCCCCGATGGCTGCGAAATAACGCTGAAAGTAAACAGGAATGCTGAAATCAGTAGTAGCAGAGATTTTTTCATGTTGAGTTATCTTTACAGGGTTAAAACAATCTTTAAAGATAATCTCTAAATTTGAAACGCTAACGTTTTTAATCCTGATGAAACAAAACCTTTTACTAACACTGGCTTTTTTTGCTGCCGGTTTTCAAATCCTGAATGGTCAGATGCAGGATACGACCAAAAAGATAAGTACCCTCAAACAACCCGAATACACAACATCGCGGCTGGCGACATCCAGGCCGGTTATCGACGGCAAGCTCGATGATGAATGCTGGAAGCACGGAACATGGGCAGGCGATTACACACAGTTCATTCCAAACGAAGGTGCAAAGCCGACATATCCGACCGAACTGAATATCCAGTATGATGACAAAAACCTCTACATAGCATTCAGGGCTTACGATGGTGAGCCTGACAAGATAACCAGGATGGCAGGAGTGAGGGATGAGACTGTCGGCGATATGGTTGGATTGACATTTGACAGTTACCGCGATTACCGCACCGGTTTCGAATTCACCATAACCGCCTGGGGACAGAAAGTCGACCTTGTGCTTTTCAATCCGATGAACTGGGATTTCAACTGGAATGCTGTATGGAAAGGAAAAGTCGGAATGGAAGATTCGGCCTGGGTGGCTGAACTGGAGGTTCCGTTAAGCCAGCTTCGCTACAGCAAGAAAGATGAGCAGGTTTGGGGAATGCATACCTGGAGGTGGATCTCCCGGTTGTCGGAGGAAAGCAACTGGGAAAAGCAATCGAAGACCGGGCCGGGCATGCTTTATAACTTTGGCGAGCTTAAAGGGATCTCGGGTCTCAAGCCATCGAGAAGACTCGAGATAATGCCTTTCGCACTCGGAGAGCTTAAAACCATGAAGGAGAGTCCCGGGAATCCGTTTACAAAAAACGGAAGATTGTGGAAGGGAAATGCCGGACTTGATGCCAAGATCGGAGTATCGAGCAATTTCACCGTCGATCTTACCGTCAACCCCGATTTCGGGCAGGTGGAATCCGATCCTTCGGTAATGAATCTTACAGCATTCGAGACATTCTATGAGGAGAAACGTCCTTTCTTTCTCGAGGGGCTCACCATTTTCGATTATAATTTCGAAGAACAAAATCTTTTTTACTCCAGAAGGATCGGACATGCACCTTCACGAACAGTTTTTCCCGGTCAGAATTCATTCATCGACTCGCCGGACAAGACTTCCATCCTGAGCGCCGTGAAGTTCAGCGGAACAACTTCTAAGGGATTGTCTGTCGGGCTTATCCAGAGTGTCACCGCCAACCAGCTTGCCCATCTGAGCGATCTCCAGGGTAACAGGAGCACTGCACAGGTTGAGCCTCTCACAAGTTACACCATAGGAAGAATACAGAAAGGCTATAATTCAGGGAATACTACAATAGGAGCAATGATCACATCAACAAACAGGGTGATAGACGATCCCAAGCTGGAGTTCCTGAGCCACGATGCATACACAGGAGGATTTGACCTGCTGACTCACTGGAAGGATAAGGAATTTTTTCTCGATGCCAAGCTCACCGGGAGCTATATCGAAGGTACAAGCGAATCCATCCGCCGCCTGCAGGAAAGCTCCGCTCATTATTTCCAGCGTCCGGGTATGCGATACCTGGGATATGACACAACACGCACATCGCTCAGCGGCCAGGGAGGAAAGATCCGCATAGGCAAAGGATCGAAAGGCTTCTGGAGATATTCTGCAGGAGTTACCTGGGCCACCCCCGGACTTGAGCTGAACGACCTGGGTTACATGAGAATGGCCGACGATATTAACCAGGCAAATGAAGTTTCATACCTCATCAATCAGCCTGTATCAATATTCCATTCATATACCATAAGA